>JANMSY010000074.1:0-3622 GCA_031389865.1 Anaerolineales bacterium
AACCGAGCCAATCCTGCAGCGTGCGGTTCACCACGCTGATGGAGCCGTCGTCATGCAAGGAAAGGAAGCCACAGGGTGCAGAATCGAGCAACATATCCATATGTTTTGATTTGGTTACGGGTTAATGCAGGCGTGTTCACGCCGCCGTTGGAGCCGCCGGAGCCGCCAGATAGGCTTTGATCTCCTGAATGGTTTCCTGCGGATGGCTCATGTGTGCGCAATGCCCGGTCACCTGCATGAGCTGCAGTGTGCTGGCAGGCATATGGCTGTGCATGTACTGACCCACCTCGATGGGCGCAATCACATCCACAGTGCTTTGGAGTATCAGCGACGGCACAGGCGCAGCCGGCAGATCCTTGCGGTTGTCGGAGAAAAATGTCACTTCGGCGAAGCGGCGCGCGATCACCGGATCGGTGGAGCAGAAGCTTTGTTCCAGCTCCTGTGTCAATTGGGGACGATCAGCGTTCTGCATGATAAGCGGTGCGAGCGTGTTGGCCCAGCCCATGTAGTTCTTGTCCATCATATTCAACAGACCCTCAATCTCCTCCCGCTCGAAGCCGCCGCGATACTCCGGCAGATCATTCAAATAGGATGGGGAAGGGCTGACGAGAATGAGGTGCGCGAAGCGTTCGGGTGCCTGGATGGCAGCCAGCAGGCCGATCATGCTGCTCACGGAGTGACCCACAAAGATGACTTGTGTCAGGTCCAGGGCTTCGCAGATCTCGAGCACGTCCCGGGCATAACCGTTGAGGCTGTTGTAGCGTTCCGGTGTGTACGCACCCCAGTCAGATTTCCCCGCACCCACATAGTCAAAAAGGATTACGCGATAGCCGGGCAGGAAGGCTGGCACGACCAGGCGCCACATGTTCTGGTCGCACCCAAACCCGTGTGCAAACAGCATCGGCTGTGTGCCCTCGCCGAGCACCTTCACATTGTTGCGTAACAAAATATCTGAGGTCATCAATTTTTCCAAAACGTAACAGCTGGAGGCATGATTATAACATTGCCTCATGGTAAAGATTTGAAGATGGAATAAACCAAAGGAAGATTTCAGGCTGGTCTTTTTTATGATCAACGTGCCAAAAGCTCGGTATGACACTCACTGCTTGCCGAAGGTGTGTGACCGTAGCTTTAATAATCAGGTGGTGTTATTTGAGATTGTTTCGCTACGACTGCTGCAGGATATGGAGGTCACGATGGAATTTGACTATATTGTTGTAGGTGCAGGTTCAGCAGGTTGTGTGATCGCAAATCGACTCAGCGAGGAGAGGGATGCCTCAGTGCTGCTTTTGGAGGCAGGGGCAGAGGATTCCAGGCCGGAGATACACGATCCCTCTATGTGGTGGACTCTGCTTGGCAGCGAGGTGGACTGGGGATACCAGACGGAGGCAGAAGCGGGATATGGAGGACGCAGGATCGATTGCAACCGCGGCAAGGTTCTAGGCGGGTCGAGCTCCATTAACGCCATGATCTATATGCGCGGTAACCCCTGGGATTATGATCATTGGAGCGAGCTTGGTTGTTCCGGCTGGAGCTTCGAGGAAGTTCTACCTTATTTCATCAAATCTGAGCATCAGGAGCGCGGGGGATCAGCGCTTCACGGAACGGGTGGTCTGCTGAATGTTTGCGATGCGACTCAGCCTCATCCTCTCTGTTCGGCGATCATCGAGGCGGCAGTAGAAATCGGCTATCCGCGCAACCCGGACTTTAATGGGGAACGTCAGGAAGGGGCGGGGATGTACCAATTGACGATCCGAGACGGCAAACGGCAGAGCACAGCGACAGCTTTCCTCCGCCCTGCGATGGAGCGGCCGAACCTTACCGTTTTAACCTCCGCGCTGACGAACCGAATATTGTTCGATGGTACGCGAGCGATCGGGGTCTCGTTCCTGCAAAACGGCGAGCAGCGCAAGGCAATGGCGAGGCGGGAAGTAATCGTCTGCAGCGGGGCGATCAACTCGCCCCAACTGCTGCTGCTCTCCGGCCTTGGTCCGGCGGAAGAGCTGGCCGCATTCGGCGTGCCGGTGATTAAGGATCTTCCTGGCGTGGGGAAGAACCTGCACGATCACCCAACCGTTTTAGTACGGTACAGTGCTTTCTATCCGCATATCGTGCCACATGACTATGCCTTTGGTGGGTTGTTTCTTTATTCGAGGGTCGACCCAGACGAACCGGCTCCCGACCTACAGTTCCATTTTGACCCAGGCTTCGATGAGGGGGACCGGGTGATAACATACAGTGTTCCTGTTACACAGCTGCGGCCACAGAGCCGGGGTCAGATTCGGCTCCGCTCGACAGACCCGGCCGATACGCCAGCTATCGTTTTCAATTATCTGAATAATCCAGCTGATATGAAACGCCTGGTAGCCGGGGTAAAGGTCGCCCGCCAAATGTGCCAAGCTGAAGCCCTGGCAGAATTCCGGCGAGAAGAGATAGGGCCTGGGATGAGCGTGCAGAGCGACAGCGAAATCGAAGCCTTTATCTGCAGTGAAGGCTTTGGGATCTGGCACCCGGTCGGCACCTGCAGGATGGGACAAGACCAGTTGGCGGTGGTAGATCCGGAATTAAAGGTTCACGGAATTCAGGGACTGCGCGTGGCGGATGCCTCGGTTATGCCGTCCATCACCTCTGGCAATACGAATACGCCCACGATAATGATTGCCGAGAAGGCCGCTGAGATGGTAAGGAGGAGCTGGCGCTGACCTGCGCCATGTGGGTTGGGTCATGCCTGGCCCAAGCAAGTGCTTCAAAGCGCTATACGCCAGGGGAGCGAGTTCCGGCAGGCGGGAAGGCCTTCATGCCGCTGTCATAGATCAGCACCAATTCCTGCAAACCAACGGGACGATATAGAATCATGTCCTTTTCAAACCTGCCCATATTCTGAGAGCGAAGGACGTCAGCATGTTGAGCCTTACACCTCAAAAACGCTGGAGACGGTTCACGTCGTTCATGGTATTTCCTCATAGTATAATTCTTCTGATCCACCGGATGGTAATTAAGTATGAGCTTCACAAAGGAGATCATACATGGCAGGACGCAAGACCTATCTCAAGCCTGCCTAAAATCTCATCCGAGATCAAAATCCAACACAAGATTACAAAAAGGAGTATAGAATGGCGCACACAGTTGAAAGTCTCATTGCGATGATCCCCAAAACATTGCCAGGGGATAAAGCGAAACGAGCAGACACCATCATACAGCTGAACGTAACCGGTTCACAGGCCGGGGAATGGAATGTTACGGTCAAGGATGGGAATGTGAACGTGGCGAAAGGCACACACGCCACCCCCGAGATCACGGTAACAGCAGATACAGATGACGTTCTGGCGGTTGCAGACGGCAAGCTGGACCCTACCCAGGCTTTCATGCAGGGCAAGGCCAAGGTGAAAGGCGATCTGTCTGAAGCGATGGAACTCGTTAAAGTGTTCATGCCGGGCTGAACAGCCCTGCCCATTAATACAGATTTGAAAATGAAAAGCGTCCGAGAGGGCGCTTTTCTCTATGATCCTGGGCGGAAATATTATTCAGCAAGCTAAGAATATTATTTATCTTTTACTGAACAGGCCTGGGCCTTCATGCCGCTGTCATAGATCAGCACCAATTCCTGCAAACCAACCGGACG
>JANMSY010000100.1:0-3711 GCA_031389865.1 Anaerolineales bacterium
ACAGGCTTTGCACGCAGAATAGGCCCACAACAAAAATATACACAAAAGCCTGGTCCCCTGTTTTTACAGGAAAGATACTGGAGATGACCGCGAGCGCCAGGCTTGGGAAGGGACCGAAATATAAGTAATACCTGCCCTCGTACAGGGATGCATCCCCCACTACCGGGATACCCTTCCTTGCCTTGAGGTCGTAAGGGTCGGGTAATGCAAGCAGGGCCGGGTCTGGCTTGGTTTCCAGGGAGAGCTGCCCATGTTGGAAAGAAGTCGCGAGCTGGTAATAATAGTCGCTTGTATAGCCCCGCGTGCGCCATGGCCCGATGCTGATAAACCAAGCCAGACCCAGCCTTGCTTGCATTACCCGACCCTTACGACCTCAAGGCAAGGAAGGGTATCCCGGTAGTGGGGGATGCATCCCTGTACGAGGGCAGGTATTACTTATATTTCGGGCCCTTCCCAAGCCTGGCGCTTGCGGTCATCGCCAGTATCTTTCCTGTAAAAACAGGGGATCAGGCTTTTGTATATATTTTTATTGTGGGCCTATTCTGCGTGCAAAGCCTGTTATTCCTGGCGATCTTTCGCCGTTGTTTTAGCGATCTGCCGAACTGGATCATCCCCCTGGGGATTCTGATACTCGGACTGACGGGACCCTTTGCCAGGATGTTGACCCATCCATTTATTCACGAGGCAGCCATCAGCGGCGGACAGTTCTTTGCCACAGCCGGCTTTTACTTTGCGTTTCTGGCGTTGAAAGAGAAGCCGATCGAACACTGGAAATTGTTGGCAGCCGGTATTTTATGGTCTTGTTCTATTTCTACACGAGTTACTCAACTGGTTCCGATCAGTTTTATGGTGGTCATCACATGGCTTTTCATTTTCAATGAAAACCGAAAAACAAAATTGGATTCGAAATTGGGAAGTGCGACCCTGGCGCTGACAGTCCCTCTTTTACTTTGCGGGGCACTTCTGGCCTGGTACAACTGGGCACGCTTCGACTCGCTTTTTGAATTCGGTTTTTATTACCAGCTTGCAGGCTTTAATCTTCAGGCGAATTACCCATCCCTGTTTTCAGATGTTTACATCATTCAGAATATCTACAACTATTTCCTGAATCCGTTTGAGATGAGAGGCAGTTTTCCGTTTGCATATCCTGTAGCCGGTACTGAAAACCCGGTTTTTCCTTTTTACCAATTACCCAGGCTGTATGCGGTGGAAGGAAAATTCGCAGGATTGCTCTATAGTACGCCGTTTCTTATTTTTTCCATATTCCCGGTATTAATACTTATTATCAGATGTATGGCAATGTTCAAACCAGGCAATAAGAAGGAAAATTTGTATAATTTTTTCGATTGGACAGCGTTCAGCCTGATAGGATTGTTCATTGCAGGATCCATTCCGATTTTGCTGCTGTTCTATGTAGGCTTTCGATATGAGACTGAATTTATAACAAGCCTGACCATGCTTGGATTAATAGGGTTCTATCAGGGCTGGCTGCTTTTGAGAGGGACGACTGCGCGACAGTTATTGGCCTGGTCTGGTATCGGTCTGGCAGTGTTCTCCGTTCTGGCAAATATCGCCCTGGCATTCACCGGCCGCACTGGTTGATTGTCAGGGTTTCGCGTTTAGATTCGAAGCTTCCGAAGCATCATGGTTCGTTGATATAATGACCTCGTTATCCTTCTGGAGGAGAAAAATACATGAACTATAAGATTTTGTTTGGCACAGATGGCTGGCGCGGGGTTATCGCAGAAGATTACACCTTCGATAACGTCCGACGTGCGGCACAGGGATTTGCATCATATTTGCTGGAACAAGGCAGGCAGGGACAATGGGTGGTTGTGGGGCACGACAAACGCTTTCATTCCGAGAATTTTGCAGCGACCACCGCGGAAGTCTTGGCTGCAAATGGACTCAATGTTTATTTAACGAATGGGGCCACACCGACTCCGGTCATTGCCTTCGCCGTCGTGAATAAGAAAGCCTGTGGCGCGGTCAATATCACTGCATCGCATAACCCCGCCACGGATAACGGCTTCAAAGTGCGGGATGAGAACGGTGGCGCAATTGACCCGGATGGGCTTAAAAGGATCGAGACGCTGATCCCGGATTCCGTTGATACCGTGAACCGCATCCTGCTAAACGATGCCATGCGTGATGGCAGAGTCGTCATGTTTGACGCGTCCGAAGCCTACATAGCGCACATCCAGAAACTAGTGGATGTCCAACCCATCAAGGACGCAGGTTTCACCGTAATGGTGGATGCCATGTGGGGTAACGGTGCAGGCTGGTTCACAAACCTGCTGGGTGGCGGGAAAACAAAAATAATTGAAATCCATAACCATCGCAACCCATCCTTCCCTGAAATGAAACGACCGGAGCCCATCCGCCCAAATATAGACGTGGGTCTCAGAGCGACAGTGAAGAATGGTGCAGATATCCTGCTCATCACAGATGGCGATGCTGACCGCTGTGGTATCGGCGATGAAAACGGCGAGTTTATAAACCAATTGCGTGTGTACGCCCTGCTCGCCCTCTACCTGCTCGAAGTGCGCGGCGAACGCGGTCCCATCGTCAAAACTCTGTCAACCACCACAATGCTCAACAAACTGGGGAAGCTGTATGATGTACCTGTCTATGAAACCGGTGTAGGATTCAAATATGTTGCGCCAAAGATGATGGAGACCGATGCGCTCATCGGTGGTGAAGAAAGCGGCGGTTATGCGTTCCGCGGCAATGTACCTGAACGCGACGGGATTTTGGCGGGCCTGTACATGCTTGATTTCATGGTGCAGACAGGCAAGAAGCCCACTGAATTACTGAAGATGTTGTTCGATAAAGTCGGCGAACATTTCTATGATCGTGTGGACACTCCCTTTTTGGGCGACCGCAGGACGCGTGAGCAGATCATTCTTGGCGCCAGGCCTGAAACCATTGGTGGCCTGAAAGTAACAGAACTCATCACAGTGGATGGCTTTCAATTCAAGCTCGAGGACGGCGGATGGCTCCTGATCCGGTTCAGTGGTACCGAGCCGATCATGCGAGTCTATTGCGAGACCACACATCAGGACAAGGTGCAGGCAATCCTCGAAGACGGCTTAAAAATTGCGGGGATCACCTAGTCTGTATCCGGGGAAGAAAATAGGAAAAGTCCCGCCGGCCTGGCTGGGACTTTTCATTTCGCATGAATAAGCGGTAGCTTTCGTTTTCGCCTCGTGCCACCGCGTTGTCTGTTATAATTTTCACAATCTTTGTCCGATTATGTTCACCGACACTCATTGCCACCTGGATTTTAATAAATTCGATGAGGACCGCGATGCGGTCATTCAGCGAGCCATGGACGCGGGCGTGACGCGAATGTTGATACCCGCGCTGGATTTGGAATCGAGCCTGGCCGCGATCAGGCTGGCAGACGCGTTTCCAAACATTTTTGCGGCCGTTGGCTTCCACCCCACCGATTTGGACAAGTGGACTGATTTTTCCATGGATAATTTGCGAGATCTCACAAAATCTGCTGACAGTATCGTTGCCATTGGTGAGATAGGCCTTGATTATTACTGGGTCAAGGAAAGCGACAAGCAAGCCCATCAACGTGACATCCTGAAACAACAACTCAAACTTGCCCGGGATGTGAACAAACCTGTGATCATCCACATGCGCGAAGAAAATGACGCCTGGATTGGGCAGGCGTCCATGGACATCCTCGAAATTCTCACC
>JANMSY010000102.1:0-2521 GCA_031389865.1 Anaerolineales bacterium
CTGCGTGCCGAGAAGGAGGGGTTATCGGCAATTAATTTGGAGAGTGGACAGATCATCCTGCGGTATCCGCCTTCTTCAGATGATAAGAATTGAAGACGTTTGCCCGATCTGGGGCCCGGCATCCGTGGTGGAAAAGATGCCTATTGGTGCTCCTTTGGAAAGGACAAAAAATGGGAGGATGAGTTGTTGGAAGTATTGGGAAGGTTGGATTAACGATAGAATCCTGGTTTGGATGGTCAGCAATTTGACAGGGCGGGTTCCATTGAGTGGAGCCTGCCCTGTCTGCATATTTGGATGATTTTGGGCATCCAAATTGCTTGAAAAGATCCAGCCACCTGACACTTTCCGCTGGTCGAGTAGCTCCGAATGTTCGTAGAGGGGCGTATCGAGACCACACTGTTTCACCGGTACCTTTTGGTCTCGATATGGCGGAAAAACGCCGCCTTCTCGACCAACGGACCACTTTTCAAACAAAGTGTCAGGTGGCTGGGAAAAGACCAATCCCTTGCTTTACTCAGGAGATTAGTAGGTTGTAGGTTACAGTTTTTCAAATCAGCGCGAGTCTATCATGTATAATTGCCGCCTGTAAGTCGTCTGTAAGGTTTGGTTGTTTTGTATATGGAGGTGCCTCGATCAATCATCTGAGGATCCGTATGGGATCGCCAACTTAACATAAACTTTGTAGTTCAGAGGAGAATTGATGAAAAAGCTGTACCCTGTTTTACTCATTGGGATAATGCTTGTGCTTGTTGCCACTCTGGCTGTGGTTCCGGCGGGTGCAAAGCCCTCAGGTACCGTCGATGTTCAAATTTTGGCTTTGAATGATTTCCATGGCAACCTGATGCCGCCGGCGGGTTCCTCGGGACGCGTGGGATTGATTGATGCTGGCGGTGTGGAGTATCTTGCCACCCATATCAGCAGCCTGCGCGCGCTCAACCCCAATACCGTTGTGGTTTCCGCTGGGGACATGGTTGGTGCAAGCCCGCTGCTCTCAGCGTTGTTCCATGATGAACCGACCATTGAAGCTTTTAACCTGATCGGCCTGGATTTCAACGCGGTGGGCAATCATGAGTTCGATGAGGGCTGGCACGAATTGGTCCGTTTGCAGGAGGGTGGCTGTCACCCTGTGGATGGTTGTCTGGATGGTGATGATTTCGCAGGCGCGAGCTTCCAATTCCTTGCCGCGAACGTTGTCCGCCAGGATAATGGCAAGACCATCTTCCCGGCGTACAAGGTGCGTTCGTTCGGCGGCGCCAAGGTTGCTTTCATTGGCATGACGTTGGAAGGCACACCCTTGATCGTGACCCCCTCTGGCATCTCTGACTTGAACTTCATGGACGAGGCAGATACTGTCAATGCACTCATCCCCGAACTTAAGGCAAAGGGTGTTGAGACGATTGTGGTCGTGGTTCATGAAGGCGGCGTACAGGCTGCTCCCGCTCCTTATAATGGTTGTGTTGGACTCTCCGGCGCCATTGTGAACATACTGGAGCGTCTGGATGATGAAGTGGACGTGGTAGTGAGCGGTCACACCCATCAGCCATACAATTGTGTGATCGACAACAAGATCGTTACCAGCGCGTTCTCGTTTGGTCGTCTGGTCACGAAGATTGACCTGACAATCGACCGTGCGACTGGTGAAGTAACGACGATGAAGGCAGAGAACAAGATTGTGACACGCGATGTGCCCACGGCCAGCCTGTTGACCGCCTTGATCGCAAAATATAACGCGATCGCCGCACCGCTCGCGAACCGTGTGATTGGTACGATTACGGCGAATATCAACCGTATTGCTACTCCAGCAGGTGAAACTGCCCTTGGCGATGTGATCGCTGATGCTCAGTTGGAAGCTACCAACGATGCAGGTTTCGGCGATGCTGTTGTTGCATTCATGAATCCCGGTGGTATTCGCGAAGACCTAATTTTTGCGGGCGGTCCTGCGGGTGAGGGCGATGGCAATGTAACCTACGGCGAAATGTTCGCCGTCCAGCCATTTGGTAACAGCATGGTCACCATGACATTGACCGGTGCACAGATTGATGCCCTGCTCGAACAGCAGTTTATCGGTTGTGGACAAACTGCTGCTACTCGCCAGAAAATTTTGCAGGTCTCTACTGGCTTCTCATATAGCTGGAGCCTTTCGGCACTTCCCTGTAACAAGGTGGATGCCTTAACTATCAAGATTGATGGCGTGACAGTTGATCCCGCTGCTTCCTACCGCGTAACCGTCAATTCGTTCCTGGCAGATGGCGGCGATGGCTTTACCGTTCTGGTGCAAGGCACAAACCGTCTCGGTGGTGAAGTGGATACCGACGCGTTTGAGAAATACTTCGCTGCGTATTCACCTGTTGCTCCGGGACCGCAGAATCGCATCATTCGAATTCCGTAGGTATTTGTAGAATCACAAAAACTGGGTTGCCGAGAGGCAACCCAGTTTTTGTTTTTAAGAGTTGCAGTTTCTTTGCGCGTATTTACTACCTGGCAGATTAGCGTGTTGGTGTAGCGAAGGGAGAGCAATTAT
>JANMSY010000139.1:0-9892 GCA_031389865.1 Anaerolineales bacterium
CAGCCAGTGGTGTCCAGTTCACACTGGATGCTGGCACAATGAGCAAGGCTGCACGTCAGGCCAAGACGCTGGGCGCCGATACAGTTGCGCTGCATACGGACAACGGCAACCTCTACCTGCGTGCGAAGTCACACACGGCTAGTACATCAGGGCATAAATGAATTGGTAGTTGTGCTAAGATAGGGCAAAACTGCGAAGGAGACGCAAGATGCCTAGACCGAAAGCACAAGTAGTGAGCCTGTCCGAAATTGAGCGGCAAGGATTAGAGAAAATGATCAAGCGTCATCAAGTTGGACAGCAAACGGCATTACGAGCGCGCATTGTGCTGGCTGCGGCCCGAGGAGAAACGAATGAAGAAATTGCGCAGGTAAACAAGGTCACCTCCGAGACTGTGCGGTTGTGGCGCAATCGTTGGGTCAAGTTGCAAGATATCTCTTTGGATGACTTGAGTCTGGAAGATCGTTTACAGGATGCACCTCGTCCGGGAGCGCCAGCCAGGATCACCGCAGACCAACGCTGTCGGATCGAAGCGCTGGCCTGTGAAAAGCCTGAAGGATCGGGTCGGCCCATCACACACTGGACCGCTCGTGAAATCGCCGATGAACTGAAGAAGCGCAAGATCGTTGAAACCATCTCACATCGACATGCGGCGAGGCTTTTAAAAAGAGGCTGAAATCCAGCCGCATTTGAATCGGTATTGGCTCACGCCGGCCTATGAAGCCGATTTTGATGTCAAAGTCAGCGATATTAACGAGCTATACAAACAGGCGCCGGAACTCGCCAAACAAGGTCAACGCATTGAAAGCACCGATGAAATGACAGGCGTTCAGGCGTTGGAACGCAAACATCCAGATTTGCCTCTCTTGCCGGGAAAAGTGGAACGACGTGAGTTTGAATATATCCGACACGGCACACTCGCTTTCATGTTCAACTTCGACATTGTCACAGGGCTGTTAGCAGCCTGTACTGCCAGCCCGACCCGCAACGAACAGGATTTTCTACAACATATTCGTGGTCGAGTAACCGCCGAGCCACAAACCACGCAGTGGCATTTTGTCTCCGATAATCTCAACATCCACTTGTCCGAATCCCTGGTGCGCTACGTTGCCGAAGAATCTGACGTGAGCCTGGATTTAGGCGTGAAAGGCAAAAGCGGTATTCTGAAATCCAAAGCCTCACGAGCCGAGTTCTTGAGTGATCCAACTCATCGCATTGTCTTTCACTACACTCCCAAACACGCCTCCTGGATGAACCAGGTAGAGATTTGGTTAAGCATCCTGGTTCGCAAAGTGATCAAACGTGGCAACTTTACTTCCATCCAGGAACTAAAACGAAAGGTCTTGGCGTTTATTGAGTACTACAACCGCACCATGGCAAAACCCTTCAAATGGACTTATCAAGGCAAAGCGCTTGCCGCCTAACTGCCTGCTTATTTACGCCTTTGTGTACTAGGAATATAACTAAAACTCCCCTCTCACTAGGAGGGGAGTTTTAGTTATTCTCCATTCCTATACTTTATTAGTAAACAGATAAGAGAACATAACGAACCTGCCTCTCAAAACCTTCTAGGAGAAAGGACGAGAAGCAGGTTCAGGCTTCAAGAGAAGCGAATGTTGTTTACTTGATCGCGTACGAGAGATTGACGCTCACTGTGAAGGTTAACTGTCCCGGCTGGATCGGTACAGCTGCGGCTTCGGCTGCTGCTCCACCGCCCTTGCCATCAAAGACAGGATAGGGCTGGCCGTCGAGGAAACTAATGGACTGAAGTTCGCCGAGTTCCACGCCAGCGGCACCCGCAAGTTCCTGGGCCTTTTCGGTGGCATCCTTCACGGCATCAGCGCGGGCAGTCTGGAGTGCATCATCCTTTTCCGCTACATCGAACTGGATGCTGTTGACGGTGTTGGCTCCGGCCTGCACAACGGTATCAAGCAGGTCGCCCAGGGTGTCGAGGTCACGCACGGTCACATAGACGGTGTTGTCCACGGCATAGGTCTTCTCGCCGGTAGGCTGTCCCGTCGCAGGGTCATACTTGTCCATCGGCCAGATGCTGAAGTTGGTGGTGCGGATGTCCTTCGCATCAATACCGAAATCGGTAAGAGCCGCAATGACAGCCTCGGTCTGCGTATTGTTTTCCGCCACTGCTTCCGCCGCGGTCAACTTTTCGGTATGCACACCCAGATAAATATAGGCGATATCAGGGACCAGATATGCAGTCCCGGTACCTGCAACGCTCAAGGTGCGCACGGGCGCTGGCGCCGCCTGATTGACGGTGGTGGGTTGACACGCGCTTACCAAGAGTGCGAGCACGAACACTGCTCCAATAAAAATTGATTTAGTCTTCATCTTATAAACTCCTTTTTTGAATGTACTCTTCAATCAGATAGACGCTGCCCTGGAAAAAAAGTTCCTGAACATGCAGGGCGGGAGTGGCTAAAAGAATGGGCCATATCTCTTCTCATCACACACCAGCCCCGGTGGGGTGGTGCCGGGGGAGAACACAGAGTACACGGAGAATGTAGAAGGTTTTCTCTGTGTTCTCCGTGTACTCCGTGGTGAAACTATTGGGCAAGCCCACACAATTATCCACTCTTTACAAGGCCAACAGCGATGAGCTGCCGGGAATGCAAATATCGCGTAGAATTCCATGCCCAAATAGGGGATAATTCCCCCATGAGTACCCAGATGTAGGATCATTTCTCTTGTATTTTCGCCGATTTGCCTGTACAATCTTGGTACATTTGTTCTACGAATGAAGGATGTATGCCCGTAAACTTCCAGCAGGTTTATACACGTATTAAAGAGATCGCCCAGGGAGCCCATGAAAGTAAAAAGGTCCTTGAACAGCGGCGTATCCTGGCGCGCGAATTGCTTGCACTCCACGCCTCAGACCTGGACTTTCTGCGACGCAAACTGGAAATTGCCAGGGAGGCGGATGTCAATATTCGCTGCGCAGCCCCATTCAAAGACTCGCTCCTCGCATGCACCCCGCCCACGGGTTCCGTATCTGACGCAACCGTCATCGCTGCGGATGGCTCCCAGGTAAACCCTGACCGCCATGCATCCATCCAGTTCTGCGTGATCAACGTCGGTGTGATCGCCATGAAGCTCAGCTCCGGCGAAGCCCCAACAGTGACCGTTGAAACCGAAATACTCTATGGCGATGACCTCTCGCCGAAGGGAAGCATGCTGTCAGACGGCATGGTTGCGATGCGACGCGATATCAGCGAGCGCATCCGACTCGACGAGATCTCCAGGGACATCAGCGGACCCATCGTCAACCTGACAGACGGCACCCTCGAGTTATGGGGAGCCAAAGGCGATGACCCGCAAGCCTATGCAAACTTCGTGGAACAATACCTGGGGGTACTCTCACGCCTGCATTCACGCGGCGTGGTAACAGCCGGGTATGTGGAAAAACCGACTGCGGACCTGGTCGTTCGTCTGCTCGAAATCGCCATGGCCGATAACGAACAACTCCGTAATTTGCGGGAGTACCGTCCCCTGCGCGGCGTCAGTGACAGGTGGCTGTTTGGGGAACGCAGCGACCCGCTCCTGCCGCCCGGATATCGCTCGGCAGTGTTCGGGCTGCAATCGGGGTCAGACAAGAAATACAAAGGCGCCCTCTCGCTGCATTTCTTTTATCTGAATGTTGGCACAGTGGACCATCCCTGGCCCGTGCGTGTTGAGATCCCCAAGTGGGTGGCAGAGGACTCAAAGAAGCTGGATCTACTGCATTGCATCATTATCGAGCAGTGCAGAATGATGGGCAGCAGACCGTATCCGTATCTCCTGCATCGCGCGCATGAGACTGCCGTCATACGGTATGAAGAGAAGGATCAGGTGGAACAATTACTGGCATTGGAATTACGCCGCACCCATGCAGAGGTCGACGATAGTTCGAACAAGAGTTCGGCAAAAGGCTTAAAACAGAGAAAGACACGTTAACTGACCGGGCGAGATGTTCTCGCCTTCCACCGTATGCAGTGAATCTGGACAGCATCCCTTGTGAGCTGTTCCCAACATTACTACTACGGAGGCATTATGACTCAAATCGAAATTGGGCGTCTGCTGCGAGCAGGGACGACAGGTTTTATCGCAGGATGCCGCGTGTCACAGTTTACGGTGCCCGCATTCGGGGAGCTTGTGCGCGCGCCGTTGGGCGATTCCTATCAGGTATACGGACTTATCTATGATATCCATATTGACGATGACGGACTGGTGCGCCAGCTGGTGACCTCGGAGAATATCAGCAATGAGGTGTTGAAGGACAATCGCGAACGGCGCATTGTTCCGGTGGAAATGTCTGTGCTGGCAGTTGGATATGAGCAGGACGGCAAGATCTATCACCTGCTGCCGCCGCGTCCCCCGCTCAGTCTGGATGTCATCTACCTGTGTGATGATTCGGATGTGGTGCGCTTTACAAACGCGGGGCGGTTCGGATATTTCAGGCATATCCTGGGAGCGAAGGATACCCCCGTCGGCGAAGTCATGGCTGCCCATCTCGGTCAGGCTGCCCGCGCTCATGGCATAAACAGTGAGCTGTGGAAAGAGAAGGCGACGCATGAGCTGATCACATTACTCAGAGACGATTATTCAACGTTGATGGCAGTTCTGGGAGCGCTAAGCGATGTCAGTGTTTAACGGTAGGACGTTCAAAGGGTAAGGTGCTTATGTATACGTCGACACAGAGGGTCCTGCAACAACCGATACCAGCTGATGTTGAACGCATCGGGAAAATTGTCCTCAATGCGGCCTATAAGGTTCACACAACCCTGGGCCCCGGTCTGCTGGAAGCTGTTTATCAGGCATCGATGAAACACGTGATCGAGAAAAGTGGCGTGAGTGTCAAGACCGATGTAAAACTACCCATCATGTTCGAAGGCACAAAACTCGACTCCGGATTGCAGCTGGATATGCTGGTGGAAAAATCTGTGATCCTGGAACTGAAGTCTGTGGAAAGAATGAACATACTGTACGAGAAACAACTGGTCACGTACCTGCGCCTGAGCCGGCTTCGTCTTGGCTTTGTGATCAACTTCAATGTGCCTTATCTCAAAGATGGGATCAGGCGGGTGGTCATTTAACCGTGAACATGTCAAACTTTTCATTCGTCCAAATCTCCGATCATCATTTGCTGGAATCCAAGAGTGAGCTGCGGCAGGGATTTTCGCCCGCGTATGCGCTGCGCAGGGTGATGCAGCACATCGCGGAACACGTCGCACAAAAATATGTTCATATTCAAGATGGAATTTTGACATCAAGAATTTATAATGTTGCTCCTTAAGGCTTTCACCACGAAGTGTCACAAAGGGGCACTAAGGAAAAGCTTAAGGTTTAAGACCTTTGTGAACCTTCGTGACTCTTTGTGGTAAACAATGAGGCATTCATGCAGAAAAAGTTTTACGCACCTGTTTCCCCGAGCGTAGAGAAGGTCGGCAAGGCACTTTTGGATTCGGCTTTCAAAGTACATACTGCGCTTGGGCCCGGGTTACTTGAGTCTGTTTATGAGACGTGCACTGCATTTGAATTGAACCAAAGTGGTTTGCGTGTTCTAACCCAGGCAGCTTTGCCGGTGATGTATCGAGGCATTAAAATGGACGCCGGGCTGCGTCCCGATATGATTGTTGAAGATTGTGTCATCGTGGAGTTCAAATCTGTTGAAACCATGCATCCGATCTTTGATGCACAATTGATCACTTATTTGAAACTGACTGGTATTCGCTTGGGATTTTTGATTAACTTCAATGTCATTCATCTGAAAGACGGTATTAAGCGAATCGTTGTTTAATTGTTTAACCACAAAGTGTCACGAAGTGACACTAAGGGAAACATCATCTCTTAAACCTTTGTGGACCTTGGTGTCCTTTGTGGTAATAAAAAACCTTTGTGAACCGTAGTGACCCTTTGTGGTAATAAAAAAACCTTTGTGAACCTTCGTGACCCTTTGTGGTGAGGAGCATTTTATGGAAATCGAACGAACAAAAATTGGTTATCTGGTCGGTGGTGGATTAAAAGAGAATTTTCGTGTGCGACTAACTGTCTCGCCCCAGGAGATTCAGGAAGGCGCGTTCGTTGTCATCCAAAGCGGAGACTGGAACTATTACGGAATCGTGACCGATATCCAGCTTGGGGCCACGGATCCCCGATTTGCCGCGGAGCAGACCGAGATCCGCTATCCGCCCAATATCTCGAAGGCGCTGCACGGGCAGACACTATTTGCCAACCTGGAAGTACTGCCAAACCTGATGCTCGAGATCGGGCCGGAACCCGGCTCCCCGGATTATGCAGACTGGCAGGGCATGATCAATGCAGGTTTGAAGGACCCGCCGCGCATCCTGCCGGTCAAGAATGTGCCGCCGCATCATGCACAGGTCTATCTTGCGGACCAGGGTGACATCGCTGAGATCTTCGGTGACCCGGGCCAGGGCGGCAACTTCATCATTGGCTACACGCGTGAGCAGAACCACCCCGTGTGTATCGACCTGGAGAAGTTCGTCCAGCGCTCCTCGGGCGTGTTCGGAGCAACAGGCACAGGCAAATCGTTTTTGACACGCGTACTGCTGGCAGGCTTGATCCAGTACAACAAGGCCTCGG
The DNA here is from genome assembly GCA_031389865.1 of Anaerolineales bacterium. Lineage (GTDB taxonomy): Bacteria > Chloroflexota > Anaerolineae > Anaerolineales > Villigracilaceae > Defluviilinea. Next base: position 6,595 of record JANMSY010000139.1, read on the forward strand.
TGCTGGTACTCGACATGCACAACGAATATGGCTATGACGATGTATCGTCAGACACGAAGCATGCCATTACGGGGCTTAAGAGCAAGTTCAGGTCCAAGGTACGCGTCGTGGGCCTGGGATCCGGATCCACCATCCGTGGGCAGGTCCCTGACTTTAATCTGGAACTGGCGATGAACGATATATCCACATCCGATATCGAAACGCTGCAACAGGAATTGAACCTGAAAGAGACGACCCCCACCACCCTGAACGCCCTGTACGCTTCGTTCAGAGAAAATTGGTTTGCGCGCTTCAAGGCGATGAACCGTGAAGAGGTGGAAGTGGAGGACGACAAGGGCAAGGTCAAACGAGTGCCGCATCCTGATAGTGTGGCGGCATGGGCTGCCAGCAACAGCGTCAACCTGACGGCGACAGAGGCCCTGCACGATAAGATGCGACGGCTGTTCAGCAAGCCGTATATCTGTGACAAGCCTGCCGCCGACAGCGTGCGCGAGATCATCCAATCGCTTGAGAACGGGCAGCATGTTGTGCTTTCATTCGGCGGGCATGAAAGTGACCTGGATTACCTGCTCGTTTCGAACCTGCTGACACGCAAGATTCGCGCCGCGTGGGAACATCGTACGAACGAGTTCCGCACGCACGGCAGGGAGGAGCCGCGTCCGCTGGTGATCGTGGTGGAGGAGGCGCACAAGCTGCTCAACCGCGAGATGGCCTCGCAGACGACGTTTGCCACCATTGCCCGTGAGCTGCGCAAATATTATGTAACGCTCGTGATCGTGGACCAGCGCCCATCGCAGATCTATGATGAGGTCATGTCGCAATTGGGAACGCGCATCTCGGGCTGGCTCGGTGACGAGGACGATATCCACGCCGTGCTCTCGGGTCTTTCGGGGCGTGATGCCCTGCGCGGTATGCTGGCGCGCCTCCAGCCGAAAGAGGAAGTGCTCCTGCTGGGGTGGGGTGTCCCGATGCCACTGCCGGTCAAATCACGCCGCTATGATGAGCAGTTCTGGAAAGAGGTGATGAGCGGGAATGGAAACCACAAGCGCAGCAGGGAACAGAATTTGAAGGAGCTGGGATTCTGATCTCAGAATGCCGGTCTCTGCAACATCTAACATTGCATAAGTGAGTATAATTCCAACATGAAATTGATCTTCGAGTGGGATGAAAATAAAGCGCGCAGGAATTTAGAAAAACACAAGGTCAGTTTTGAGGAGGCGCGCACCATATTTGCAGACCCACTTTTGATCACGTTCGTGGATGAATTCCACGTCGATAAAGAAGAGCGTTTTATCAGCATTGGACTTTCTGAGAACAATCGAGTTTTGCTTGCTGTGCATACAGAACGCGAAGAACGAGATGAAGCAATCATCATCCGTATTATCAGTTGCAGGAAAACGACCCAGTCCGAAAGAAAACAATATGAAAAAGAAGACAAATAAAACCGAGAGCGGTGATATGTTGCCCGAATATGATCTCGAGGGCAAAAAAGGCGTGCGCGGAAAATATACCAAAGCGCTACAAAAGGGATATTCCGTTCGTGTTTTGCATGAGGATGGCACAGCCACGGTACATGATTTTGTTCCCAAAGAAAGCGTGGTACTGCTGGACCCTGACGTGAAGGCGTACTTCCCAGATTCGGCAAGTGTAAACCATGCACTCCGCTCGCTGATCAATCTTATTCCTGAAAAAAGAGCGGGCCGGGCTGCAGAGAACCGAGGAAAGTACACCCATAAATAGGTACCCCGTTTAAGCACGGGTACTCTCCGGGGTGGAACCACAAGCGCAGCAGGGAACAGAATTTGAAGGAGTTGGGATTTTAGTTAGCCACAAAGGATACGAAAAGCTCAAGGTTTTTTAAAGTAACAGGCTCAGCGAGTGAGCCTGTTTTTGTTTTATGCATCCTGTTTGCTGAGTTTGTTGCTTGCCAGACGGTTGAGGCTAACGCCTTCCTCCTGGGCTTCAATCGCAAGTTTGCGGTGCAGTTCGGGCGGCACGCGCACCATGAACTTTCCGCTAAAGCGTTTGCTGGAGAGTGGTTCGGGCGGCGTTTCGCCATTTGACTTCATGTCCCTGACCACGTTTGCCACCACACTGCGAATACCTGTCAGCGCAGCTTCAGGATTTTCATCCAGCCAGCTCAGGCTGGGAAACTCAACGCATAAGCCCGCATATTCCTGATCTTCTTCAGACCATGTAATGCGGTATGTATAGCGGTCATTTTTCAACATTTCCTTCCTCCTCCAAACGCTCAATTGCCTTTAATACCTGTCTGACCTGATACGTCCTGGCCTTTATCATTCTGAATGTTGACACGCGGGTCGCCCAACCAGGGGGTCCTGTAAATCCTGTGACTGCTGCTCGTTTGCCGCGCTTCTCCAAAATAATATTCCCGTACTTTACAAAGGTGCTGAAAGCGGATTCCCCTTTGGGTTGCGCTTCATGTCAGAGATAATATCTGCGATGTTGGACACAGCTACATGAGACCACTATTGATACTATTATCCAGGAGCCCAAATTCCAGGGACCCATGCCCCAAACGGAACTTCCGCCGCTGCGAAGGCATACGAACCCTTCGGCGTCAGCAGAGGCAAGGGTCACAAACGTACCAAAGAACAGAATTTGAAGGAACTGGGGTTCTACCATCATAAACAATTGACCTTCTTTGTATATTATGGTAATATACATTTATGATTGACTTGAGCCAGCTCACTGGTTTTGATTGGGACGAAAAAAACCGTGACAAGAACTGGGAAAGGCATGAGGTGTTGGCAGGAGAATGTGAAGAAGTATTTTTTAACCTGCCCCTCCTGCTCCAACCAGATGACGCCCATTCTCAAAAAGAGCCTCGTTACTATGTGCTCGGTCATACAATCGCTGGCAGACGTCTATTCATTGCATTTACCGTCCGCCAGGACAAAATACGCATAATCTCTGCCCGCGACATGAGCAAGAAGGAGCGCAAAATTTATGAGCAAGCCAATTCCTGATTTCAAGAACGAAGATGAAGAACAGGATTTTTGGAGCGAAAACGATTCCTCTGAATACCTGAACTGGAAGAGCGCCGAGCGGGCATTGTTTCCAAATTTGAAGCCTTCCACCAGGGCTATTTCCCTGCGCCTGCCTGAGTCGCTTTTGGATGCCTTGCGTCAATTGGCAAACGAACGTGATGTGCCGTATCAGTCCCTGATCAAGATGTTTTTGCAGGAACGGATTGAGCAGGATTTCAGATCACGCCACTTGCCAGGCAGACGATAGTCGCCAGCCAAAGGAGGAAGTGCTCCTGCTGGGATGGGGT
>JANMSY010000145.1:0-11300 GCA_031389865.1 Anaerolineales bacterium
AGCGACGGCTGGCCTTCATAGTCCGCGATGAAAAGTGGCGCGATCCCAATCAGTTGATCATTTTCAGTTGCTGAGATCAAAACCAACTCAGCGTTTTGGCGAAGCCATTCGCCGCCGCCAAGGGTATTCCACCACTCGCTCAGATATTCGTGACGTGAAAATGGCGTATCGGCAAAGCTTTGCTCAACAAGCGCGTTCCAGGCGGTTTCAGAAAGCTCTGAAAAGTCCTTATGCAAAAAGAAATCCATGTATGATTTTTATCCTTGGTCGAACGGCTGTCGTGCTTCATCCCGCAGTGAAATTTTACCAGTATAATGATGGCAACCTTTTGGTCAATCTTACGCCGTGACTACTTTCGATCTAAACATCCTCCCCATTCACAGAACCAACGGACAGGAATCAGCAGACCTGCCAGGCTTGCTGGCTGTCACACCGCCGCGCAAGACCGTACGCGGCCGCGAACACGATACCCTGATCGTGTATCTCATGCTTTCAGGCACTGCAGCGTTTTCAGCGGTGGAGTTGAAGGATCTTGTCAGGACCACTGCCGCCGCCTTTTACCAGACCACAGGCTCGCTGACCTTTGCCATGCGCAAAGCCGCGGAGAATATCAACACCGTTTTGCTCGAACGGAATCTTTCGCCTGCAGGCCGCGGGCAATATGTGATGGGCCTGCTTGCGCTTGCGGTACTGCGCGCCGAACAGTGCACGTTATTGCTCAGTGGTCCCACACATGCCGTCTGGGTCAGTGAGGGAAAATCCCGTCATATTCACGATCCCGCGCTTTCGGGCAAGGGACTGGGTTCGAGCCAGAGCATTCAAACCTATCTTTCACAGGTCGAACTACATACGCAGGACCTGCTGGCGCTGTGCGGCAAATTCCCAAAGGATTGGGAAGCAGATCTTTTGAATGAACGACCGCCTGCCTCATTGGATGCAAGCCATCGCAAGTTAACTCTCACACAAGGCGACTTGAACGCGGTGCTGATCCAGGCCCAGAGCGGCCATGGAACTCTTACAATTTTGCGGCCGGACCGAAGTGCCGCGCGTCCGCTTCGCAGCCAGCCCTTTGACACGGCTCAGGACAAGCCGGTACCAGTTGCCGTTGTGGAGGAACCTGTCGCTGCTGACACGTTTGAACCGCAGGACGAAAAATTCCCAGAAGATTCTCAAACCGGGCAATATCCAACCAGCAATTACCAATCACCGGTCTCATCGCCCATCACGGAAGATGAACTGGACACACTGGCGGATTTTGCTGCGCATATGGTGCAACCCTCGGCGTATGCAATTCCGCCGCAACCTGAAAGCTTTTCTGCATTTCCGAAACAGGAAACGGAGTCAACAGTCGCGCAGCGGAACTTTAATTTTCCGTCATCCATCCCAAGAGGGAAATCGGCTGAACCAGTTCCCACACCGATCATTGAGTCAGGGCCTGAAATCGAAGAAGACGACGAGGAAGAAATCCTTGAAGAACCGATCATAGTGGAGAGCAAAGCGGCGAAGATCCTCTCCAATGCGCATCAGCAGGCGACGCGTCAGATGGCAAAAACGGTGGTAGGCGGAATCAAGACCGGCCGGCGCGTGAATGAGCGTTTGGGTTCCTTCATGCAGAAGTTCATCCCGCGGCTCCTGCCCGGCGCAGAGTCAAAGCAGTCCTCAAATATGCCCACGTATGTGCTGGTGTTCATTGCAGTCATCATCCCTGTTTTGGTTGTCACGATCGCATCCGTTGTATATTTGCGCTTCGGCCAGAGTGTGCAATATGATGAGCTGTATGGCCAGGCGCTGAACGAGCGCGCACAAGCCACCAGCGAGACGGATCCCATCCGGGAGCGCGATGCGTGGCTGCGTGTATTGTCGTCTGTTGATAAAGCCGATACCTACCGCAAGACGGATGAGGCAAACGCGTTGCGCGCGGACGCGCAGGTAAACCTCGACAGGCTGATGGGCATCGTACGACTCAAATTCATCCCTGCCTTCACAAAAGGACTCAGTGGCTCAACAAAAATCAGCCGGCTTGCCGCAAGTGAAAGCGAACTCTACATGCTCGACGCCGAACGCGGCGGTATTCTGCATGCTTCTTTCACAGGTCAAAGCATGGAACTCGATAGTTCGTTTAAGTGCCAGCCCGGAACCCACGCGGGCTATCAGGTTGGCACACTCGTGGACATTCTCGCGCTGCCCAAGGTCAACGCGCTGGGTGCATCCGTGCTTGGCATTGACGCCAGCGGAAATCTTTTATACTGCTCGCCCGGCCAGGTGCCACAGGCGTTCCCGCTCCCAGCTTTGCCCAACACCAACTGGGGACGCATCACCTCTTTCGCACTGGATAATGGCAACCTGTATGTCCTGGACGCAACATCACGCGCCGTCTGGGTTTTCGTGGGGAAGGATAGCTCCTTCGTGGATACGCCATATTTTTATTTCGGCAATCAGATCCCAAACATTGATAACGCCATCGATATGGCTGTGAGCGGTGATGATCTGTACATGTTGCATGCAGATGGACATCTTTCCACATGCATATTCAGCCGGATCGCCGAAACACCTACGCGCTGCCAGGACCCTGCGCCCCGCGTCGACAATTTCCCTGCACACCGCGATACAGACGTTTTCGCACAGGCACACTTCACGCAGATGACGCTCACCAACCCGCCGAACCTCGTTGTCCTGCTGCTTGATGCCGAGAATCAAAGGGTATATCGTCTCTCCCCGCGCTCGCTCGAACTGCAGAATCAAGTCACAGGGTATGCGGGCGAAGGCAACCCTTTTCAATCGGGGCCGGTGGGTGCCATGGCAGTCAGTCCCAATTATGTTCTTTATCTTGCCATCGGCAATCAAGTCTATTTCGCTGCCAACCTCCCCTGATTAATTCTATGCTCCGGGCGCCGTTCACGATGTCAAACCCAGCGCCGGCGCTCAAGTGAAAGCAAAAAGGATTTCGAATGTCAATCCTTGATTCTCTTTTCTCCCCGCTTCACAGCAGAAAAGCTGCTGATCCCCTGGCGGGCAGGCCGACAGTTGCTCCTGATAGTGAAAACGAACCTCCACAGGTGACGATCGTAAAGACCCTCGTCATTGTCTATGAACCCGGCATGGACAAGGCAAGTGGCACAAAACTTTCGCAGTACCTGCGCTGGAACAAAGTGGAGGGACTGGCGAAGGAATATATGTCTGATATCCTGCAGGTAAGCGGAGGACTTGTCCGTTATCAGATCATCCAGCGCATTGATGTAGACGGTTTCCCTGCCAAAGTGGATGGATTCCATTACAATCCACAGACGTACATGGACGTGGTGCGCGGCATGTCGCGGCCGTACATGCCGCAGGAAGCAAATTATTACGAGATCATCGATCGTTTCAACATTCTGCAACGTGTTGCCAGAAATGAAATTGATGAAGTGTGGATCTTCAACTTTCCGCACGCAGGATTTTACGAATCGATCATGGCAGGGCCGGGTGCATTCTGGTGTAATGCTGCTCCTCTCAAAAACACGGATGCTTCGATACGCCGATTCGTCATCATGGGTTTCTCGTATGAACGCGGCGTCGGTGAGATGCTTGAAAATCTGGGACACCGTGCTGAGTCTATTATGGAAAAGACCTTTGAAAAGCTGGGCGGCGACGATAATTTATGGAAGCGTTTCACGCGCTACGAAAAGCTAAGCCCGGGCAGTGCAGCGCTGGGCAACATCCATTTTGCGCCAAACAGCGACCGTGATTATGACTGGAACAATTCAGGTTCTGTGCTCAGTGAGTGTGACGACTGGTTATATAACTTCCCCAACTTTACAGGACAAACACGCATGGTCACCGCCGCTGAGTGGGGCAACGGAGACACCCGCCAACATCACAAATGGTGGCTCAAGCATTTACCCAGGACTGCCGGGCGAAAGAATGGCATTCATCATAACTGGTGGCAGTACATCATGAACCCGAATCATGTGGAGAGTTAACTCGAATATCATGTAACAATGTAAAGCAAATCCAGGTAGTGTTATGAAAAAAACTGCCGGGGCTTGTTGCAAACTTCAAGTCATCTCAAAAATGGCATGTCACTCTCCCGAAGGATGTCGGGACGACGTGAGGGAGCGTTCGTCGCGACCGACACTTGCACCCCGTTCGGGCCACGAGCCCGTCGGGGCGAGACGGCCTGGCGTGATTTGCTTAGCAAATCATGCAGGTGAGAGTCTCGTACTTTCAGCATTAGAGATCCTCACCTGCACTGCACCAAACGCAGTGCGGTGCAAGTGTCGCTTCGCTCACACCGTTGGTGCCGCGAGCACGTCGGTGCGAGACGGCATCGTCCCGACACCTGCACCCACCGTGATTTGCTAAGCAAATCATGCGGTGTGTCCTTCGGGAGGCTGACATTTTTGAGACAAGTTCTTGTAATTTTTTGTTTACATATGGTGAATGGAATGATGTGGACGTAAGTTGGAACTTGATTCGGTTATTCACTCTGTGATGCCAATGTAGTGTTAAAGCAATCCATACAATGAACAGACCCGCCTACCCGCATTACAAACTTTACCCTTACATAATTGTGGCAGCATCATTCGCAATCTATGTAGCGATTTTTATTTCCTTTCATGATCAGGCAGGTCTTGGCATCTCTTCACTTGCCATTATTCCTGTGATCGGGGCCAGCTGGTATTTTGGCCTTAGGGATGGAATATTGATGGCAATTCTATCTATTCTTTCAAATTCAGCAATCCTGATCAACGAAGGGGAGCCGTTGATGACTTTGTATCAAACCCCGGGAAATTTGATCGGCACATTTTCCCTGATCGTCATCGCGTGGGTAATTGGCAGGTTGTCGACCGTTACGCGTGAACGCGGGGCAGCACTTCACAAACTTGAGCAGTATGAAAAAGAGTACAAATCGCATACAGATTTCCTTCAACTGCTCAACCAGATCACAGCCAGGGCACTGGAGGCCGACAGCCTTAAATTGACCCTTGAAATTCTAACTGAGCAGATTGCACAGCTTTTCCATGCAGATGACTCCTTTCTGTCCTTCTGGGATGAGGCCCAGGGAGTGCCTATTCCTACCGCAGCGTACGGTTCCATGAAGGATATTTATCCATATGTTCAGTTTGAACCAGGCGAAATAACCCCAATCACTTCTTTAATGGAATTCAAACGTCCCATCCCCATCGTGGATATCGAAGACTCGCCATACATCAGCCCGAAGACCGCCGCCCTATTTCCAAGCCGCTCCATGCTGGGCATTCCGCTCATTACGCAGCGGCACAAATTGGGAGCCATCCTTTTGGGGTACAACGAAAAACGCACATTCGGTAGCAAGGAAATCCTGCAAGCCGAAATTACTGCTGAACAAGTGGCACTCGTTTTATCCAAATCACAACTTCTTGAAGAGGAGCGAAAACAAGTACGGCGGCTTACCGCCCTGCACGATGTTGCATTAACAGCCATCGAAGTGGATGATGAAGATCAATTGATCGAGCGCGTGACTGACATCATCGGTCTAAACCTGTTTCCTGACAATTTTGGAATTTTGCTATTGGATGAGGGGAGTGGGATTCTACATGCACACCCATCCTATCGATTTTCTACAACAGGAAACCTGCAAATGAAAGATATGCATCTCGGCGAGGGCATCAGCGGCGAAGTCGCGAGTACCGGAAATTTACAACGTATCGGCCATGTGCGCCGCGTCCAGCAATATGTAGATGTGGACAGCAGCACCATTTCGGAGTTATGCGTGGCGATCAAATTCAAGGAACAGATATTGGGGGTCATTAACGCCGAAAGTACAAAACGGGATGCATTCACTACTGATGATGAACGCCTGCTTGTCACGCTGGCAGGCCAGCTTGCAACAGCCATTGAACAGCTACGCAAGGCACAGGATGAACGCAAATGGCTGGACCAGCTCGCACATTCGAACGACCTCATTTATTCCATTGCGCAGATCACGACCCAGATTGATAGATCGCCGACCCCTGATGAGATCATTCAAACCCTGGGAAACGAGTTACGGAATATCAGTCTCACTTGCATCATGGCGGTTTACGATGAGGATCAAAAATCCTTTACGGTCAACTACACATCCCTGCAGCCGCGATTCCTTGCAATTGTGGAAACTGCTCTCGGCTATCCACTGATCGAATACAGCTTTCCGCGCCAGAAGTTGGATTCCATGGTGAAGACGGAGGATATGCTTCGCCCGGTCGTCATCTCCAACCCTGATGAAGAAATTGCAGCACTATTTACTCACATCAAAAGGCCGGGCGTGGCAAGAATATTAAAAAGAATTGGTGTCACACGGGGAACCGAACCATTACGACTGCCTCTTGTATTCGAGGAAAATCTGCTCGGCATTTTGTGGGTCTGGGGAAAGGTTATAAACAAATCAGACCTGCCTGTGATGTCCATCTTCGCGAAACAGATCGGCATCTCCCTGGAACGCGCCCGCCTTTTTCAGGAAGTGCAAAGCCTGGCCCTCACCGATCCGCTGACGGGGTTGCAAAACCGCCGCAGCCTGTTCGAGCTTGGGAAAATCGAATTTGCGCGTGCCCTGCGCGTAAACCGTCCGTTTTCATGTATGATGCTCGATCTCGATTACTTCAAACAGGTCAACGACAACCACGGACATCAAGCCGGAGATCAGGTGTTACAGGAATTTGCAAAACGATGTGTAGGTTCTGTACGCGAGCTGGATCTGGTGGGTCGTTATGGCGGCGAAGAATTCATTATCCTTATGCCCGAAACGGACCGCGATACGGCCGTTCACATTGCTGAACGCTTGTGTAAGTCACTGGCACGAGAGCCAATTAAGACTTCCAGCGGAGAAATCAGTGTCACAGTCAGCATAGGCGTTGCTACAAAAGATGGAAACACTCTTGAACTGGAAACACTCATTGCACGTGCGGACCAGGCAATGTATATTGCCAAGCATAAAGGTCGGGATCGTGTGGCGATCAGCAGGTAGAGTCAACCTCCCAGGTTTGATAAATTCCCAAATTGCCACTTCCACCATCGGAATAAAAAGTGTCTTTGACAACAAAGCCCGCCGCGCCTGCGAGCGTGGATAATTCCGACTCACTGAAGTGATGGACATAACGCAGCCCCTGCCCCCCGCTGCGCCAGTCGAGCAGATAGTCCCCCTCGTCCACTTCGGATGATTTTACTTCCGCAGCCTCCCATGGCTTGATCCTACCCTTGAGTTTTTCACTGTTCAGAAATTGCCAATTGGAATGAATGAATTTCCCGTCGTCCGATAACAAGCCACGAACCGCCCGCAGGATATCCAGCCGCATGTCAGCGGAGGGAATATGGTGCAACACGGCAAAAGCGGTAACAACCTCCCACTCCCCACTTTCTACTGTCCACTGCTTCTTTGATAATTGCGTCAGATCCGCTTGCATGAATTTGGCCGGGAAATCTTTGGGCATGGATTCTGCATCCCGCAGCAGAGGCAGGCTGAAGTCCACGCCAAGATACGAGCCGCGCTGGCCGCGTTTCGCCAGTTCGCGCGCCAATTCCCCGTTGCCGCAGCCCAGGTCCAGAATCGATTCATCCCCTTTCAACATTTCGAGCACGCGTCGCACGCCGGGTTGAATTCGATGACGGGTCGCTGAGAACGAGGGGCCAAAACGTGTATAAAAGTCCCGATTAATTGCAATTAAGTGCAAAGCGGTGTCCGGGTTCATGCCGCGATTATAACGGTATAATCTCGGCATGTTTTCCGCAGAAGAGATAGAGGAACTTTCACAGGAATTTGAGGCGAAAACACCGCAGGAGATCATCAAATGGGCAGTGGATTCGTTATGGCCCCAGATCGCGTTGAGTTCCTCGTTTCAGACACAGTGAAGCATGAACCTGGACGTGAAAAAGGAATTTTAAGTTGGATAATCAGGCAGGTAATTCGCATGCAAACTGAACGACGGGAAAACTGGCGTAAAACGCACCTTCTTACACCCGACAAAAGAGATCTCGCACGCACTGTGCTGGATGAAGTTCGACGCGGCCGCGATGTGACGAAGACGTTGCGGAGCCATCCCACGGCGGGCGGTGGATACTTAAACAAGTCCATGCTGGTGTCCATCTACAATGAAATGGTCGCGGCAGGAGAAATGGATGAAGACGCGCGCCTGCTCGAACGCATACGGATGAAGCCCATGCGTACCCTTTCGGGCGTGACGACCGTGACAGTTCTGACGAAGCCGTATCCCTGTCCCGGGAAATGCATCTTCTGCCCCACCGATGTACGCATGCCGAAATCCTACCTGCCGGATGAACCCGGCGCCATGCGTGGCCTGGAACATCAATTTGACCCGTATGCACAGGTTCGCTCGCGCATAGACCAGCTCCATTCGGTCGGGCACCCCACTGATAAGATCGAGCTTCTCATCCTCGGCGGCACGTGGTCATCCTATCGACGCGATTACCAGGAATGGTTCATCAAACGCTGTTTTGATGCGATGAATGCATCCAGCACCCCTTCCCCGCTCCCTGTAGGTGAAGGTGGCGAAAAAGTGAAAAAGGGTGAGCTCGAAAAAGCTCATTCTCTAAATGAGGGGACTCATCATCGCAACGTAGGGCTTGTCATTGAGACACGACCTGATGAGATCAATCCCGATGAAATTCGCTGGCTTCGTTATCTGGGCGTAACCAAGGTACAAATGGGCGCGCAAAGCCTGGACGATCACATCCTTGAGATCAACAAACGTGGTCATACTGTAGAGTCCACAAGGCAAGCCACTGCCCTGTTGCGGGCGGCAGGATTTAAGATCGTCCTGCATTGGATGCCTAATCTTTTGGGCGCGACTCCCGAATTAGATCGGGAGGATTTCGCACATTTGTGGGATGGCTTCTGCCCGGACGAAATAAAAATTTACCCAAACCAATTGCTGGCAAATGCAGAATTATATGAATACTGGCAGCGTGGCGAATTTCATCCATATACAACGCAGGAATTGATCGACCTGATCGTGGACATCAAACCAACCATTCCGCGCTACTGTCGCGTGAATCGTGTCATCCGTGATATTCCATCCACAAATGTTGTGGCTGGGAATCGGCGTACAAGCCTGCGGCAGGATATCCATAATGAGATGAAGCGGCGCGGCACACATTGTGATTGCGTGCGCTGCCGCGAAGTGCGCGGGAAACCCGTCCACGCTGAGTCGTTGAAACTTGATGACATGGTCTATCAGGCCGGCACGGCGCAGGAACACTTTATTTCGTACGTGACGCCAGATGATAAACTTGCAGGCTTTGTCCGTTTGTCATTACCGGGAAACGATTCACTACAGACAGGGATGCATGACCTGCAGGAGGCTGCATTGATCCGCGAGGTACATGTGTATGGTCAGTCGATTCCCGTTGGCACGGAGAAGAGGGGCGCGGCGCAGCACGCCGGGCTTGGGACGCGCCTGCTTGAAGAGGCGGAGTCTGTTGCGCGGATCAATGGATTCAAACGCATGGCTGTCATTTCAGCGGTGGGTACGCGGGAATATTATCTGGAGCGCGGCTTTACGCGCGCGGAACTTTATTTGACGAAAACGCTGGTTCAATGAAATCACGTGTCAGAGCGGCTGGAGGCGGAATTTCATCCCTGCTTAATGAATTAGAGTTATGTTAATCCTTCAAGTCAATTCTTGACTTGAATCCTGCGCGGTGTAACAATCATATTCATGGACTATAAAGACTACTACAAGATTCTGGGTGTGGATCGAAAAGCCAGTGAAGAGGAAATTCGGAAGGCGTATCGCGACCTGGCAAAACAACATCACCCTGATTACAACCCTGACAATAAACAGGCGGAAGAGCGCTTTAAGGAGATCAATGAAGCCTACCAGGTCTTGAGTGACTCGACCAAGCGTTCCCATTACGACCGGCTTGGGAGCGATTATTCAAACTGGCAGCGGCGTGGCGCGCCTGGCGACTTCAACTGGGATGATTATGTGGGAAGGTCTCCGGCAGGCGGTGGCGGTACACGCGTGAATTATGAGGATCTTGAAGAAATGTTTGGCGGAGGGGGAGGAGGCTTTTCTGATTTCTTCCGCACCGTCTTCGGCAGGCGCGAAGCAGAAGCGGCACAACGCGCCCGCCCGCAGGGTTATCAACAGGCGCTTGAGATCAGTATGGAGGAAGCTTATAGGGGTACAACACGCATCATTCAAAATGATGCCAATCAAAAGCAGGTTCGCATTCCAGCAGGGGTGCGAACGGGTTCAAAAGTACGCGTGGCAGGAGCCGGCCCAAACGGGCTTGATCTGTATCTGATCATCAATGTCAACGAAGACAACCGCTTCGAGCGGCGCGGCAGTGATTTACATACAACTGCAACAGTCAACGTGTTTACAGCCATTCTCGGAGGTGAAGCAGATGTTGAAACGCTGGACGGAAAAATCAAACTCAACATTCCGCCTGGCACACAGCCCGAGCAGGTCTTTCGACTGGCAGGGCGCGGCATGCCACATGTTAAAACGCCCAACCAAAAAGGCGACTTATACGTGCGGTTGAAAGTTCAAATCCCAAAATATCTTTCTCAAAAACAACGTGAATTATTGGATGAAGCCTCACGGCTTAAGTTCTAGGAAGGAAAATATGAAACGCGTTTTATTCGTTCTTTCAATTGTAGTGCTGGCTTCACTGGCCTGCCAGCTCACGGCGCTTCCGCCGCTTTCACAGCCGACCGCCGCCCCCGGCGACCCGGTTCCTGCTCCCGTTTTGCCGGAGCCCAGGAGCCTGGATGAAAATCAGGAGTTGCTTGTTGCATTATATGAGCAGGTGCTTCCAGGAGTTGTCTCCATAAATACAGGGACGAGTCTTGGGTCAGGTTTCGTAATTGACAGTAACGGTCATATCGTCACGAACCAGCATGTGGTCGAAGGGGCAAGCGAAGTGGAGGTGATCTTCACCTCAGGCTTCAAGGCCTATGGAACTGTGATCGGTTCTGACATCGACGCTGATATCGCCGTCGTCAAAGTGGATGCGCCGGCCGAGCAAATCCATCCGTTAGCTGTTGGCGATTCAAACACGCTCCAAGTTGGACAGTCTGTAGTGGCAATCGGCAATCCCTTCGGCTTGAACGGCACCATGACCCTGGGCATTATCTCTGGGCTGGGCCGCACTCAATTCGCGCATGCCTCGCCCGAAGGTGGCTTTTTCAGCACCGCCGACATCATTCAGACAGATGCGGCGATCAACCCGGGAAACTCGGGCGGTCCGCTTTTCAACATGGATGGTTAGGTGGTGGGTGTCAATCAATCCATCCGTACGGATAACATCAATCAAACGACCGGGAATGCAGTGAATTCCGG
>JANMSY010000157.1:0-3709 GCA_031389865.1 Anaerolineales bacterium
TACGGTATATCCATCCGGGCCGCTGCTTACGCTGACGGACGCGATCACCTCATCGCTGACCGCACCATTTTCGGAATAGGCCCGGAATACAAACCTTGAGCTTGATTCCAAATCCATTACACATGAGGAACCTGCACAGACAAATTCCTGAGAGTTTATGAATCCCCGCATCGACAGGGCATCTGATTGTGGCGTTCCTAAAAACGCCTTCAAGATCACATAAGGCTTTGGCACAGGTCCGATTGGGGCCTGGATGTATGCATATAAGCGGGATGCAGAAGCTCCCGAGGGGGTGGAAGGCCCGTTTAATGGCGGGACGGTTGACGTTGCGGAAAGAGGCGGTTCCGGGGTCAGAGTAGCCGTGGGTGTTGACGTAGCACCCACTTGCACGGCGTTTCTGAATCCAGATTGATCGGCAAACGCTTTCGCCTGGACGACGAAAATGCCAATAGAGCCTGGGATACCTATCCCAAGCAATAGAAGGGTTGCCAAAATGGACTGGCGTCTTTTTGCCCGCATAAACTCCTACTTGTTTGCGAGCTGGCTTGTCACTCTTTTCCATGTTTGTGACGGCACAGCAGGCGGGATGGCTTTATGAGCATCATCACTCATGACGTAGGCCATCCTCTCGAGATTGAGGCATATTGGTAGATCAGGATTGTTCAGGATGAACGGCTGGCCAAAATTGAGTGCGCGATTTACTTCTCCGGCTTCAAACGGTAAAACAAAATCAATCGGACGTTTTAATACTTTTTCGAGTTGCGCCTGTTTGATGGCAGGGCTGGACGAATTATTATTCAAAACGATCTTCACTTTATCGAGTGGAATTCCCAGTCTGTCATAGATTTCCAATGCGCTGAGCGTGGTGCGCAGGGATGCCATCTCTGGAGCCATGACCAGCAAAATGGAGCTGGACATGCTCAGCATCTGAATGGTCATATCAGAGAAATCATGCGAGGTGTCCACGACCGCGAACTCATTTCGACTCTTGATTTTCTCCATGAACTGATGCAGGGTGTCATTTGTGAAGGTGTCAGCGGCGATCGGGTAGCGTGGCGAGGCGATATAACGGATGCCACTTTTATGCGGGCACATCATCTCATCGACAACCACATCGTCGAAATTCTCCGTGTCGATCCCGACAAGATTTTCCCATGTGGCACCAGGTTTTCCATCCAGCATCAAAGCAACCTGCCCAGCCGTCAGAACACCATCAATGAGCAGGGTTTGCTGTCCCCAAAGTTTCTGAAAGGCAAGACCCAGATTAACCACAATACTGGAACAGCCCACCCCACCGCGCAGACTGTGTACTGTGATGACAGTGGCGCTGGGTTTGCGGCTCGGTCCCAACTGGTGGGCCATCTGCTGCATGGCTTTTCCGCGTCGCGCCAGGATGCCCATGCGCGCAACCAGTTCTTCCGGCTGAAATGGCTTGACCATATAATCGTCCGCGCCGAGCTCGAAGGCTTTCAGTTTTTCGCTGAGTTCATCCTGAGCAGTGATCACGATCACCGGCATGTGACTGTATTTGACGTCACGGCGCAACCGCTGAAGGATCTCAAACCCGTCCATTTCGGGCAATTTTAGATCCACGATCAACATATCCGGTTGAAAGGAGGGAATCTTCGACAGGCCTTCCGTGCCAGACTTTGCATACTCGAGATCGTATTCCGCCTCTTTAAGCGTCTTTCGGATCAATTTAAAGTAGAATTGCTCATCATCAATTAGTAAAACCCTCATTTATCCTCCGGATAACGCTCTATGGCTGCAGAGCTGAATTTTCTTTTTTAACAAGAAAATCAGATGCAGTCTTCCGTAAAATTGTTTCAACCCTCTTTAATTCCAGGATCAGGCCCGGATCTACGTTAGTATAACCCTCCTTATCCTGCTTATCAAGTTTACTGACGCATTCCGCCAGCTCCAGGGCCTCCAAACTCAAAGCTATGCCTTTCATATTATGCGCCTCGCGTGAGAGGGCATTCCAGTTTTGTTCCAGCATATGCTTCTCGAGCGTCGCCACTCTTTTCGGAAGTCCCTCAATAAAATCGCTTAAAAGTTCTCTGTACGTCTCCAGATCACCTACACGCCATATCCCTTTCTGGACGTTAAGTACCGGGCTTGCGACAGGTGCATGCTGCTGCATAAGAGCGGATCGTGCAGAAGCAGCCTGCAATGTTTTGGATGCGTAATGCAGGATCCGATCGATGTGCTCCACATTAAAGGGTTTCGCAATGTAGTTATCAATGCCCGCCTCAAACAGCGTCTGGCCCACCTCAGGCAAATAGCTGGCGGTCAGCGCGACAATGAAGGTGTGGAAGCCTCCATTTTCCCATTCACGGATGCGGCGGCTGGCTTCAACTCCATCCATGGTCGGCATTTGCAGATCCATGAACACGATGTCAAACCTGTTATATTTAACAGCATCCAGAGCCTCCAGCCCATTGGTGGCGAACTCCACACGGTGACCTTCGCGCGTGAGCATGATGTGCATCATACGCCTGTTAAGATCATCGTCATCCACTACCAGGATTTTCAGATGGGGAAGATTGGAATTATCAGCGCTATATACTTTGCCAAATGCCATGCTGCAGACTTATCTCCTGACCTTGCAAGGTCAAATTTTGGCCCGTAATGTTCATAATCAGCTTCATTCGCAATGTTTTTGTCAATGATGAGCATCATAGAAATGCACAGGGTAAATTTTCGTACACGTCTTACATATGCCGCCCCTCTGAATCATGTTTGCAGGACGTCAAATAGTAGCAAAGGTTACCACCCCTCCGAAAAACGACCCCATCCATGCAATGAAGTTACAACTTTTGTTATACCCAGGGCGGTCACAAATTGCGCTTTTTCAAAGGTGGGAAAGCGCAATTTGTGACCGTGGGCATTATATATGTCAGCCGGGCATGTCTGCTCTTTCCAGCTACGGAACGCCCATCAGTTGTTCAAACACCATGGAACAAAAAAACGACCGCGAATGCGGGCGTTCCGTCAGTTTTAATCCGTAAAGTTATTCTCGCATGCGGGGTGTCATGAACACCACAAAGGCACAGCCCTGCCCAAAAAAACCTAACCCAGCAGCGCGGCCCAGCCATTGGAACGGATCACCCCACTCGCTGGTGAGATACCAATCACAGGGGTATGGCTGATTACCTTACACTTTGATTTGTGGACGCTGATAAACGCAGATGGACGCAGATTTTTTGAGGATTCTTCTGAAAAACAATCAGAATCAGCGTTTTCAGCGTTCATCTGCGTCCCGATTCGAAGAGTGTAAGGTAATCAATGGGTATGGTTATTTTCACGTAATGAAAAGGCTATATCCAAATGAGATGTTTATGCTATAATCCCGACACCATGCAACACCAACTTCGCTTCGTCAATAACAACAATAATGATAATGACGATAATACCCCTATCGTTGGGCGAAGCTTTGCTGGTTAAAAAGTAAGTTCTGTAAGGAAACCAATCGCCCAACGCAGTAGCGAAGGGCGATTTATTTTGTCTATGGCAAATGTCATTGGAGGCGCATCATGCACAAAACTCATACCTGTGGCGAACTCAGAGCCACCCACACAGACCAACAAGTGACTCTTTCTGGCTGGGTCCATCGCCGCCGTGACCATGGAGGCGTGATCTTCCTCGATTTGCGCGACCGCTATGGGATCGTTCAGGTCACGGTCAACCCCAACCTGGCAAAAGAGAC
>JANMSY010000206.1:0-1971 GCA_031389865.1 Anaerolineales bacterium
GGATTTACTAAATTGTTAACATTATCCCGCGGGTATCGTGGTCATCTTTGTGCGCTCAATTCAACAGGGCTGGGACGCGGAATTGGCTGCTCCTATTGTGCTGCAAAATGGTGGGCTGGTTGCGTTAATTCACCCCTGGCCCCTCTCCTCACAGGAGAGGGAATTTGGTTCTGCAACCCATCCTCATCTCCTTCGTATAAGCCACAGAAGGAGATGCCCCATGAAAGTAAAAATTATTACAGCAATACTTGTTCTCTCACTTGCCTCCATGGCATGTGGGTTCAGCATCGACCTGCCTGATCGGGCAAAAGCCGGGCCGGAGATCAAAGAATCCATAACGGTGGCAGACCCAGGGTCTGATGAGACGCGTGTGTCCATTTCGTTTGGCGCGGGCAAATTGACCTTATCCCCCGGTGCAAAGAATCTTGTAGACGGCACAACCGTATACAATGTGGAAGACCTCAAGCCTGAGATCATCCAGGATGGAAACACTATCGAGATCAGGCAGGGCAATTTCAAAAGCCTGCCGCCATTCGACGGGATGAAGAACGAATGGGACTTAAAACTGGGCAGTGCTCCAATGGATCTGGTCATTTCAGCAGGCGCATATGATGGAACTCTGGAGCTTGGCGGGCTCGCACTCAAAAGCCTCGAGGTGAAGGATGGCGCCTCGCATGTGGATCTGGCGTTCTCTGAGCCGAATCCGATCGAGATGTCAGTCCTGCAGTATGCGACCGGCGCCTCAGACGTGAAATTAACAGGTCTGGCGAATGCGAATTTTTCCACGCTGACGTTTTCAGGTGGCGCAGGAAGCTACACACTCGACTTCAGCGGTGAACTGCAGCAGGATGCAGTTGTGACAGTTGATTCTGGTTTCGGAAATCTGAGCTTGATCATCCCTGAAACTGTGAATAGCAAAGTCACGGTGTCAAGCGCAGCTGTCAACATCAATCATGGTTCGAGCTGGACGCAAAGCGGAAACAGCTATACGCAGAAAGGGGATGGCTTCACCCTGACCATCCTTGTGAATATGGCGGCGGGCAACTTTTTGATCAGCAGTGACTAGAGTTAGCCATCATTCCGGCGATTATTGCTCGCCAGCAACAATCTGCACTCTTGCAGCAACAACCGGTTCGTATCATCGCAAACCGAATATTTGTAATTTGGCGTAAAAGGTCATAATTCATCGGTGACCTCTATCACTTGCCGGAAGTAGTAGGGAACAATAAAATCGTCTATAGAGACAGGTATTGTCTATTTTTAGAAAGAAGGTCACTATGCAGATCACCCGTCAGGCTGACTACGCAGTCCGTGCAGTATTACACCTGGCCCGAATCGGCACTACCGAACGAGCCGCTACAAGTACCGTTGCCAGGGAACAAAACATTCCCCCTTCATTCCTGGCAAAGATCATATCCCAGCTTTCCATTGCAGGGCTTCTTCACACGTCACGGGGTGCACGCGGGGGAGTAACACTTGCTCGCGACGCCAAAGACATCACATTACTGGAAGTTGTCGAAGCGATTGATGGACCCATCCAATTAAATGAATGTGTCGGCAGTGAAGGGGCGTGTACCTTCGACGATAGTTGCCCCATTAAGCCCGTCTGGTGTGATGCACAGGAAGAATTAGTGACCCGGCTAAAGAATACCAACTTTGCAGATATGCTTGTAAAAGCGGTGTAGAAAAGAACGTCCACTACCATTCCTTCCATAAATACCTGGGAGGAATGATCTTCTACGTACCAGTCGCAATTGCTTACTCCAATTGGCGACCGCACGATAATTTGGAGAAGAACTTTTGCCCATGATGGAAAAATCATGGAACGTAAGCCTTGTTATCAGACCCATCCCTCCCGGCGTATAATTGTCGGGAGGGATTTTATAATTCATCAAGGAGACGCATCATGTCTGGACCCAGGATTGTCCGTGCCCCAAGGGGGACTGATCTCACCTGCAAGAACTGGCTCAG
>JANMSY010000237.1:0-10621 GCA_031389865.1 Anaerolineales bacterium
TTGCGAGGAGGGTGCCTTTCCCGACGAAGCAATCTTACTCCTCAGACGGAAAATTGCTCGAAAATATGAGATTGCTTCGCAAAGAACCCTCGCAATGACGGGTTATGCTGAGGTTAGAATCAAATTCGTGATTTACTGAAAGTAGATAACTTCCAGCAGTAGTGCGCATCGCTCCCATGGAAAATGGAATATTATAAATTACAGGTATAAGGAGCCAAGAATGTTTGATTATTTGATTGTTGGTGCTGGATTTGCAGGCAGCGTCCTTGCAGAGCGGCTGGCAAATGGGTCAGGTAAAAAAGTCCTGATCATCGATAAGCGAAACCATATAGGTGGAAATGCCTACGATTATTATGATCGCGATGGCATTTTGGTGCATAAATATGGGCCACATATTTTTCATACGAATTCAGCCGAGATATGGAATTACCTGTCACATTTTACGGAATGGCGCCCGTATGAGCACCGCGTGCTGGCCAGTGTGGATGGGATGCTTTTACCGCTCCCGATCAATCTCGATACCATTAATGGCTTATACGGTCTCAAATTGAACTCCTTTGAGTGTAAGGAGTTTTTTGCAAAAATCGCAGAACCGCGCGACGAAATTCGTACCAGTGAAGATGTGGTCATTAACAAGGTAGGGACGGAACTCTACGAGAAATTCTTTCGAAACTATACTCGTAAGCAATGGAACCTGGATCCCTCTGAACTGGATGCATCCGTCATTGCTCGTGTCCCAATAAGAACCAACCGGGATGACCGCTATTTCACTGATATTTATCAGGCCATGCCTCTAAACGGCTATACGCGCATGTTTGAGAATATGCTTGATCACCCTCAAATCAAGATAATGCTCAATACCGATTATCGGGAGATTGAGAATATCATCCCCTATGGCGAGATCATTTTTACCGGCCCGGTCGACGAATTCTTTGATTATCGCTATGGCAAATTACCCTACCGTTCGCTGGATTTCCACCTGGAAACACACAATACGCCGGTCTTCCAGTCGGCACCGGTCATTAATTATCCAAATGAACACCCCTATACACGCGTAACCGAATTCAAGTATCTGACCGGCCAGGTGCACGAAAAGACCACTGTGGTATATGAGCATCCCACGGATGAGGGCGACCCGTACTATCCTGTTCCACGTCCCGAGAATCGGGAGATGTATAAAAAGTATCATGCCCTGGCTGAAAAAACTTCCGGCGTGCATTTTGTGGGCCGGCTGGCTACGTATAAGTACTATAATATGGATCAAGTAATAGGACAGGCTCTGAAGTTGTATTCCAAAATGGAGCAGCCGACCCAAATCACAAGTTCCAATGAACAAACTTTATTCAAAGGTCAAGTGGTCGTAAAACCGGCAACATCCACCTAACACATGGCGAATAGGTTCAAAGACCCCGGCTCTCAAGTCGGGGTCTTTGTGTTTAAAGCTCGTGCAGATTTGACTCATGGGGAGTCGCAACGGGTAGAATTGGCGGATGCTGGAACAACGCCCCCGCATCGTTCTACCCTTTGCCATCATCGCCGCCATACTGGCTGTTTCATCCTCTTCGATATTCATCCGCTTCGCACAAGCAGACGCGCCTTCCGTGGTCATCGCCGCGCTCAGGCTAACGTTTGCCACTCTGATTCTGGCACCCATCGTGTGGACGCGTTACCGGTCGGAGCTGCAGAGTCTCACGCGCATGGATATCCTACTGGGGGCATTATCGGGTTTCTTCCTGGCGGTGCATTTCGCGACCTGGATCTCATCCCTCGAATACACAACGGTAGCCAGCTCGGTACTGTTCGTCTCCACGGGTCCGCTTTGGGTGGCGCTGCTCTCGCCGATGCTGCTCAATGAACGGTTGACGCGCGCGGCGGTCGTCGGGTTGGCGATCGCGATCATAGGGGGAACAATGATCGGCCTGGCTGATGCGTGCGCCTGGGCTGGCGAACTCCACTGCCCCGAGCTGGGTCAGATCCTGCAGGGGCGCGCCATGTGGGGCAACTTCCTGGCGCTGATGGGCGCGTGGACCGTCTCAGGCTATCTTATTATTGGAAGAAAGTTGCGTACGGCACACAGCATATCGCTCATCCCCTACATCTTTTTGGTATATGGCATGTCTGCGATCGCATTGCTCGTGATGATGTTTGCTGCGGGACAATCGCCTTTCGGCTACCGCGGGCAAACATACGGATGGATATTCCTGCTGGCAGCCTTCCCACAGCTTGTGGGTCATTCGATATATAATTGGGCGCTACGCTACCTGGCGGCCGCGTTCGTGGCGATCACCACATTGGTGGAACCGATCGCTTCTGCCATCCTTGCTTATTTTATTTTGCATGAAACACCCTCCAGCGGTGTTTTGCTCGGAGGTCTTTTGATCCTGATCGGAATCTATCTTGCATCACGGCCAGCCAATCGCTAGAACGAATATACAAAATCAAATCCATGCACTGGGAGTGACATCATTTTGATCGACAAAAAGTCATCAACCGCCCTGGTCCTTCATCGATACTACAAATGACCCTAACTCTATCCACACAAGACCAGGATATGCTGCGCGGCGGATCCGGACCCGCGACAAAAATGGCGATGTCCATCGTTGCGCGCATGGCGCAGGTTTCCGGCGCCAGGGAATTGCTGGATATCAGCGGCGCGCACATTGACAGCACAGTGTACATCGGGGAGGCAGGTTTGGAATTCGCTGAACGACTGGCGGGCATGGGAGCAAAAGTCTCGGTCCCCACCAGCTTGAATGTGAGCGGCCTCGATGAGCATCACTGGCAGGAATGGGCTGTGCCCTCCGACTGGGCAAGGCAGGCATATCGTCAGATGGTGGCTTACCAAAGCATGGGCACCGTCCCCACCTGGACGTGCGCGCCGTATCAGACCGGGATGCGCCCGTCATTCGGGCAGCAGATCGCGTGGGGCGAGTCGAATGCGATCGTGTTCGCCAACTCCGTGCTGGGGGCGCGCACCGAACGCTACCCGGACCTGTTCGATATTTGCTGCGCCATCACGGGCCGCGCGCCGGCCATCGGATTGCACCTCACTGAAAACCGCGCAGGACAATTACTCTTTCGACTCATTGATATCCCCAAATCGCTACACGAAAGCGATGACTTCTATCCCGTTTTGGGAAATCTTATCGGCACGGCAACACTCGATAAAATCCCGGTCATTGATGGAATGCTGGTTCAGCCTGATGAAGATCAGTTGAAAGCATTCGGCGCAGGGACCGCTTCCTCGGGCGGCGTTGCCATGTTCCACATGGTAGGCATCACCCCCGAAGCGCCCACACTGGCGGAGGCATTTCACGGAAATGCCCCGCTCCAAACCATTGATATCACAATGGATATGCTACGGGAATCACGTCGCGAGCTCACTCACACAGACAGCGATCAACTACACATGGTTGTGTTGGGCAGTCCGCATTTTTCACTGGCAGAGTTCAAACGGCTTGCGCCGATGCTGCTTGGGAAGCAGAAACATCCGGATGTGAAATTCCTGGTTACCTCCAGCCGGGCCATGACCCAGCTTGCACAAAAGGCTGGCTTCGTTGACCCGTTGTTTGCGTTCGGCGCTCAGATCACGGTGGATACCTGCATCCTGACCTCGCCCATGCTGCCGTTAGAGATCCAGAACCTGATGACCAATTCAGCCAAGTTCGCCTACTATGCTCCGGGCCTGCTGGCAAAGCAGATCGTGTTTGGCAGCCTGGAAGACTGTGTCCGCTCTGCGGTGGCAGGCAGGATCATGCGGGATGAGTCACGATGGCTGGGTTAACGCTGCAGGGCAGGGTCATCATCCAGGGCGAGGCACGCGGCAGCGCTTTGGTGAGCGGTGAACCGCTTTCCTTCTGGGGTGGTTACGATTGGAAGACCGGCGAGATCATAGACCGTCGTCACATGTTATCCGGCGCGATCGCAAAGGATAAAATCCTGGCAGTCCCGTTCACACGCGGCTCTTCCACAACCACCGCGGTGCTGCTCGAAGCGATCCGAGCCGGGACTGCGCCGGCTGCGATCATCACAACCGATGTCGATTTCTTTTTTGCGCTGGCCTCTGTGGTGGCCGATGAGCTGTATACAACTCCCCTGCCGTTGATCGCACTTGCCGAACAGGATTTCGCGCAGCTCAAAACAGACGATGAAGTACAGATCACAAATAATGGCACAGTACTAATCACCCGGTGAACCCATGAAACTTCCTGCCCACATCCATCTCCATGAACGCGATATCCCCTACGAACAAAAAAGCTTTCCGCCAGAGACGGAAAAAGGCGCGGCAAATGTTGCGCATGTGTTAGGCTTTTCAGAGCGCCAGGCTGTGAAGACACTGATCTTCCAGGTGGATACGGGCGAGCGCGTGCTCGTCATGCTGGGTGGGGACCAAAATGCGGTCTCGGGGAACCTGAAGAAGGCGATCGGCTCGCGCAATATCAAAATGGCGGAACCTGACGCGGTCAAGGAGACGACCGGGTACGTCATCGGTTCGATCCCGGCCTTTGGCTGGCAGCCGCCGGGATTCCGCTCCTTCCTGGAAGCGAGTCTCGTTCAAGAACCCATCCTCGGTACGGGTGCGGGACAATGGGGCGAGGAGATCATGATCACGCCGGAGAATTTGATCAGGGCGAGTGACGCAATCGTTGTGAATTTGACGGACCGGGACAGGCCGATAGCCAGTGAGTAGTTGCCGGTAATCAGTGAGTGGTGTGGTGAATCGGTTATCATCCCCTTTACCACCACCTGGTAACGCAAGCCGTTGGGCAGACTCATTGCGCCTCCACGATAATGATATTTAAATTGACTACTATGAAGCAGATAAAAATGATAGAACAAAAACCATCCTTTCTTGATGCTGTTTTTTGGGAATATCCATCAACAAAAACCCATGCTCGGATTCAAGCATATTTTTTCTCGACTCTCTTTCTGGTTGGTATTATCTACTGGATTGGTTTTTTTAATTCCGGCAAGGTATCACTAAATGCATTTGACTGGGTAAAAGAGGATGCTTATTTAAACACGCTGCGTTTAGCACAAACAAGTAACGTGATACCGTGGCAATGGAGCGAACCGTATTATCATAATACAGACAAGTTTCTTGCAAATCCTGAAGTTGTTCTAACCCCAGATATTCTCTTCTTGCGCTGGGTATCTAATAGTGTCTTTATCATCATGCATGTTGTACTTTTCTATGTGGCTGGCTTTTGGGGGTCTTTCTTGTTAGCTAAAAAATTAAATGTTAGATTTGTTTCTTTCTTTTTCTTTTGGCTTATATTTAACTACAACGGACATATATCTGCGCAAATTGCTATAGGGCATTTTCAGTGGACGGGCTACTTCCTAATCCCATTTTTCTTTATTTTTCTATTGCAGTTTGTAGAAAAGTCACAAGATGCACCAACTTTCAATAAAACAGCCGTACTTCGTATGGCATTATTGTTTGGTATATTATTCCTAAATGGCTCAGTTCATCTTGCGATTATTTGTTCAATGTTCTTGATAACAGCGCTTTTATTCAGATGGGCTATGTATCAAAATGTTATTACCTCCATTTTTATAGGTTCTCTGCTCGGACTTAATCGTCTCTTGCCTGCTGCATTGTGGTTTCCGCCAAAAGATAGTATTGGACAAGGTTATCCAACTTTCAATTCCCTTTTAGACGGGTTCACCGCCTTTCGTTTGTACAATTTTTCCGGTTTACAAGAGTATCATATATGGGGATGGTGGGAATATGACTTTTATATAGGTTTTATTATGTTTATCATTTTTGCAGTATCTGTTGTTGTAGTTTTCAGGCAACACAAAGCCCCGTTTCAACCATATCTTTTGAAGACAGCAGGGGTATTTGTATTATTAGCGTTAGGTAATGTTTACAATATTATTAACATATTACACTTGCCTCTTGTAGGCATTGAGCGTGCCCCCTCAAGATTTATTGTTATGCCATTTGTATTATTTTCAATAATCTCCATGGCGGGGATTAATGAATTTACTAACTTGTGGGGAAAATGGGCAAAAATTATCGTTACAAGTGCTTTACCTTTTGCAATTGGCGAACTTTATTTTCATTTTGCATTTTGGCGCGTTCAATATATTGAGTCTTCTTTCCGTAACGTCGAAAAACCTATGCTTTCACTTATACCTTGTTCAAATCAAATATATATCACAACTGTATATGCGAGTTGGATTGCTTCTCTCATAGCACTTATTTTGGTGATAGTCTTTTTACAAAAGACGTACATAAACCGTGGGTAGTCTGCCCAACATAGCGTTCTAGGAAACAGATGTAGGCTATTTGCAGGCCGAAATCCGTTGCATAGTTAACTCAAAAAAAGCGTCGCGCCCATTTTCGAAACGACGCCATTGTGCTTTTCTTCCTTGTCTAGGGCAGACCCGGTCACTTAAGGGTAATAGCTTTCTAATCGGGGTCGCTAACTGCGCCACCAATGGATGGATCATTGTGATCGGAAACCAAGGTGCACCACGGGACTGTGATCAACACATGTCTCAATTGCTTTGTACGGCTTGCGTGCTTGCCGCTTCGGAGTATACTTTTGCAATTGCTGGCCGGTTTCTCTCGTATAAAATGATCGCGCGCGATCTTCTGGGGTGCACCGGACGCTGGGGACTGCCGCCCGTAGGGGCGGCGTGCGGCACCTACGGCTGGTATTTTTCCTCGCTTCGAGTTTTTTCTGCTCCCAAACAGAATCCACATCCGCCCCAGCGCCATGCTGCGCGAACGCACACCTTTGGGCAAGTTGATGGGTGACCCTAACCTTGAAAAATCCAAACGAGTGACAGACACCATGCTCAAGATGCAAAAGTTCATCGTCGCCGATCTGCAGAAGGCATACCGCGGCTAATTCGGACAATTTCCTTCTTGACTGTCCAGAATAAATGTTCTAAGATATGGCAACTACCCTGCTTGGGTGAAAACTTTGTTTCAACGAAAATCAATCATTATTTAAGGAGGTTTTCATGAGTCCGAAGAAGGACACGCAAAAGTCTGCCAATACGGTCAAGGGATTCACGGACGAGGAAAAAGCCGCGATGAAGGAGCGCGCCAAAGAACTAAAGGCGGAGGCGCGCGCGGACAAGAACAAGGCGGAGGGGGAAAGCGCCCTGCTCGCGGCGATCGCCGCGATGCCGGAACCGGATCGCTCCATGGCCAGGCGGCTGCATGAGATCGTCAAAACCAGCGCTCCAATCCTCTCGCCGAAAACCTGGTACGGGATGCCTGCGTATGCCAACGAGGACGGCAAGGTCGTCTGCTTCTTCCAAAGCGCGCACAAGTTCGGTGCAAGGTATGCGACGTTCGGCTTCAACGACACGGCCAACCTCGACGAAGGCGACATGTGGCCGACCTCCTTCGCGCTGAAAGAGTTGACCGCCACCGCAGAGGCAAAGATCGCCTCCCTCGTGAAGAAAGCGGTGCGCTGAGGACTGATCTCGCCACTGGTCCCCGCTCCAGGCGCGATCATCGGTCGGGACAACTCGTTCCCGCTTGACAAGAACGCGCACCACCATACGCCGAACCATAAAAGACGTAATTAAAAAATTGAACTGCCCAACGTCATGCTCCGTGAACGCACACCGTTGGGCGGCGTAGGCTTGCTCCAAATTCTGAGTAATATCTCGTATGAACATTGAACACCCTACAGATACACCCAAAGGAGTTAGTAAATGGCAGAGCTGAAAACAAAGGTCACCAAAGGCAGTGTCACTGAATTTCTGGAAAGCATCGCGGATGAAGCGAAACGCAAAGACTCATACCTGCTTTTTAAAATGATGCAAGAAGCAACCAAAAACGAAGCCAGGATGTGGGGGGACAGCATCGTCGGTTTCGGCGACTACCATTATGTCAGTAAAAGTGGTCGTGAAGGAGACTGGTTCCTTGCAGGGCTTTCGCCGCGCAAACAAACTCTCACTCTCTACATGCTGGGTGGATGGGAACCACATAACGATTTGCTGGCGAAATTGGGGAAGTACTCTCTTGGCAAAGGATGTTTATACATCAAGCGTTTGGATGATGTGGATATGTCGATCCTGAATAAATTGATAGTCGAAGCAGTAAAGCGCGCCAAAAAACAAGCGCAAGCGGATGCAAAGATACAGGCAAAATCGAATAAATAGCGGATTGCCTTTATTCATGCCAGACTCTCCTTGGGTTTGAAGGTTGGGACGTGGATTTCCCGAAGGGCAGCGGGACGATGTTGGGGCAGTGATTGATACACACCGGTTTGGGTTCTTTGTCTCAGACGCGGATCCACGGGGCAGCGAAGTCTTGTACCGAGCCTGTCGTGTCACACCAGCGGGCATCCACAGGCTGCTTCGTAACCGCAAACCGTTAGCCCGCTCTATTTGCAAAGAGAGATACTTATGAAGAAATCAAAGGATCTTAAAAAAAACGTATCCGCCAAGAAAGCTTCGCTTGGACGCGTGCTTAAGAAAAATGAGAAAATCAAAGATATTGTCAAGAAGGCTGCCAGTGAACTCACAATGGTCAATGAAGTTCTAAAGCAAGAAAATGTCCCTGTTCAGGTGAGTAATCGGGCCATCGCACAGAATGAAGATGTCGAATACAAGGTTACGAGAGCGGCAAAGGATTTGAACCTGGTTAACGTCAAACTTGCCAAAGAAATGGCTGAGCGAATCGTCATCGAATCCGAACTCGCCAATACAAAGACCGACCTGGCCGAAGTACGCGACAATTTATCAAAGGCCCAGGTGAAAACGGAAGAAGCGCAAAAAAATGCGCTTCAGGACGCGCTCACCGGTCTTCCGAACCGCGTGTCATTTGAACAGGGTCTCGACCAGGGCTTGAGCCAGGCAAAACGGCACGGTTGGGGACTCGCCGTCCTATTTATTGACATCGACAAATTCAAGAGTATTAACGACTCTTATGGTCATGATCTGGGAGACCAAGTGCTGTTGATGGTGGCAAATCGTTTTAAGACATTTGTACGCGATGAAGACATGGTCAGTCGCTGGGGAGGCGACGAATTTGTATGCCTGTTGTTGGAAGTCAAGCAAGAAGCTGACGTAACTTACCTTGCAGAAAAGATAATCAATCGTATTGCCGAAGCCTGCGAGTTTAATGGGACTGTTCTTTCTATAGGAGCCAGTATCGGTATTGCCATATATCCCGCAGATGGAGAAACGGCTGACATTCTTTTCAAAAATGCCGACACAGCAATGTATAAAGCAAAGGGAAGGGAGCATCGAGTTGTGCTGTTCCGAGAATCCGGTGAGCGAAAAACGGACTAACTCCACGGAGATGGCCAAAGGCAAGGCCTTGCGCACCGTTCCGCGTGGCGGGAAACGCTGGTCGCCACGATACTTTGTCCGACGGGAGGCCTGGCATGTCCTGGATCACACTTGGGAAATGGAAGATCGGCTGAAGGAACCCATCGAGTGAACAGCCAGCCCAACACAACCCCCTTCGGGATTGTCCTGCCCACCAGCGGGTACAGTCTAGTCACAGAAGTATAATCAGCGCCCGTGACAACTGCTCAAAAAATCACCGTTGGCGTTTTATCCATTCTTACATGTAGTGTTTTATTGGTAGTTTTCCATATCGCGTCACAGGTGTATCGGGATTGGAGCCAACAGCCGCTGGGTCCTGCGCTGGCATATCCAACCGAATTGCAGCTTCCCGCCACATGGACCGCGTCTCCTGCTGCGTCGCCAGCCGCCTTGCAACCAACCCTTACGCCTGCTCCCACATTAAGTTTCGAGACCGCAACCCCAGCCTCCCTATTCCTGGCCTTCATCACCTTCCGGGACTCCTGAACCGGAGACCAGCAGTTGCCAGTAAGCGCGGTCCAGACGAACAAATTGGCATTTTTCGTCATTAATGCAAACGGGTGGAAAACTGCCAAAAGCAGCAGGGCTGGGAGGGCATGTGCCCAACTCGCCTATGAGGACAATTGAAATGCCGAAGTGTAGGTGCGTACTTTCCCGTAAAACGCATTAAACTATTACAAGCAGATTAATATCCGTGGCTTGCACAATCACTTCCCTGTTTTAGTGATAAATACGAAAGGAGTATTCCCACTGTGTCCACCAAAAATTCGAACTCTTCAATCATTGAAATGCGCGTTGCAGTCACAACCAATGATTATGCACGCTTGGTAAAGTTCTATTGTGACGGATTGGGACTCGAACCAGCAGCCATATGGAATAACGGGCAGGGTCAGGCGCTGATCCTCAATATGGGCAATGCCACCCTCGAGCTTTTTGATGAAGCACAGGCACAGACCATTGACCAGATCGAAGCGGGACAACGTATCAGCGGGCAGATCCGCTTTGCGCTTCAAGTACCCGACCTGAATGCGGCCATGGAACGCCTGCTCGCTCACGGGGCGACATTGGTTCATCCCCCGGTCATTACTCCATGGGGTGACTATAACGTGCGGCTCCAGGACCCGGATGGCATGCAAATCACGCTCTTTCAGGCAAGCAATCGCGATATAGAATCTTACAAGTGAAATCCTTGTTTTTTGTACAAGAATTTTTCACCACGAAGGGCACAAAGTGTCACGAAGGTTTTTCCAAATGATTTTCCTTTGTGTTCCTTCGTGACCTTCGTGGTTGAATCCTTTTTGGTTTCGGCTTG
>JANMSY010000241.1:0-22896 GCA_031389865.1 Anaerolineales bacterium
TCAACCGCCTGCCCACCAAGCAGCTGGGGATCCTGAGAAATGGTTGTGAGAGGAGGGTAGAAATTTGCGGATTCGGCGATC
This sequence comes from Anaerolineales bacterium, assembly GCA_031389865.1. Taxonomy (GTDB): domain Bacteria; phylum Chloroflexota; class Anaerolineae; order Anaerolineales; family Villigracilaceae; genus Defluviilinea. The sequence goes on from JANMSY010000241.1 coordinate 82, forward strand.
CCGTCAAACCCAACAACTGCCAATTGATCCGGCACTTTAATCCCGCGGCGGCTGGCTTCACTTAAGACACTTAGTGCCATTTGATCATTGGCTGCAAAGACCCCATCCATTTCTGGATAACGCTCAAGTAATTTTTCTATCGCTATTGCCCCGCTTGCTGATGACCAATTTCCTTGCTGCCATTGCTTGTCTGAAACTTGAACTCCGGCTTTAACCAGGGTATCGCGCCAACCTTGGTAACGCAACCGTGCTTCCCACCAATCCTGTGGACCCGCAATATGTCCGATATTTCTACAACCCTGGTCAAGCAAATGTTGGGTTGCCAATTGTGCGCCCAGGTAACTATCCATGGAAACCACCGAATAACCCGGCTTTGGCTCCATGGACATGAAGACGATGGGAACAGGCAGACTTTTTATGCCCTGTGACCATGCACGGTTTTCATCCACTTCAGGCACATCCCAAATAATTCCATCCACCTGGCGGGCCAGCAGGGATTCCATCACCTCATCGATCCCATTCGCATCAAAATTATCCAGTTTTTTTGTCAAAAGCATATAGCCAAGTTCATCCGCTTTATCGGCTATACCGTTCAGCGTGCGCGACGGCCCAATGTATTTCAAACCAAAGGTGACCACGCCCAATGTATAACTACGTTGCTGGCTAAGGCTGCGGGCAAGAGTGCTGGGGCGATACCCCAATTGTTCGACGGCTCCTTGCACACGTTGACGAGTTCCCCCGGAAACATACGAATATTTATTCATCACGCGCGAAACCGTCTGAGTAGATACCCCCGCGGCTTGTGCTACATCTTTAATCGTGACACGCTTTCTTCTGTCCGATAGAATCAAGTTATTTTCCTTAATTCAAAAATGTTATCGATAACATGTTATCGATAACATTTTAGCTAATTGCTATCCTATTGTCAAGCTTTTAATATCACATTAATCTAATAGAGCACATAGTTTGACTTCGCACAATCCTCTCAAGAAGAAAGTTTGACCTGGCAGGCAATTCACGGGAATCTGACGGAGAAAATCGTACGACTTTCATTTGAAAGCTCCATAAGCTGTCTGCACATATAAATCTTTGACACTTCGAAAGACTCAATATCTGGTCTTCTTTCTTACTGAAAACATCAAAATTTATATACCTTTCTGTTATCCATTGCTCGCGATTGGAATTAGCCGGGATACCAAACCTTTCGAGGATCGTCCTGCGCACGCGGATAATCCCAGGCTGAATCGATCATTTTCTTCAAATCATATTCAGGTCGCCAGCCCAAAAACAGCTTTGCTTTTGTATTGTCCAGCCAGGTGGAGTGATATTGCGTTTTAATTTCCACAGATGGCAGCCCACGGGTTGCAGTTAGGTACTGGCTCACTTCGGCGTAATCCACGGGTTCATCCATGCTGATATTGAATAATTGCTGCCGGGCTTGAGGATGATCAATCGCAAGCAACAGCGCGCTGACCAGATCTTCCACATGGACAAAGTTTCGTTTAACAGGATTCCCCTGCGGGTCCACCATGACCGGGATGGTTTGCGTCCGCACATATTCATCAGCCCGTTGTGCACCGACCAGGTCCCGCCAGCGCGGTCCACCAAATACATCCTCCCCAAAGGAGAGTTGATATTTGAAATCATCCTTCTCCATGATCCAGGGCGCGCGCAGGCAGCAGCCGTTGAGATCATATTGGATGTAATACTGCTCAAGCATCACTTCTTCGAGTACCTTGGATAGCGCGTAACAACCGGGATATGCTGAATGCTTTTGCGACTCGGTCACCGGCTCGGAACGCGGGTAGACGAAATGTCCAATGGAGGCATCGCCGCCCACCAGAATGAATTGTTGAAATGTGGGACTCGTGCGGCAGGTTTCGAGCAGCCAGAACATGCCTTTGACAGCCACATCCATGATCTCATCAGGGGTTTCCTTGACGGTCGCCAGATGCAGGACATGAGTCACACCGTCCAGTGCTTTTTCCACCACATCGCGGTGCTCGATGGAGCCATGAACATTTTGTATCCGTTCATGAGGCTCAGGCTCGCGGTTATGGCACAACGCCCGGACCGTAAATGAATTAAATTGGGGATCCGCCAGCAGACGCTTGATAAATACCTGTCCCACCTTGCCGGTTGCACCGGTGACTAAAACGATCCGATCTTTGGACATCAACATTCCCTGCTCCCCTCACCCTGCCCTCTCCCAAAGAGAGGGCACCCGGAGGTGGTAATTAACATTTGATCCACTTGCCATTGGCGTTACTGGACTCAATGACACTATTCACGAAGCGTATGCCCAGCAAACCATCCCAGGAGTTCGGGAAATAAAGCGCCAGCGGATCGGCTTCCCTGCCAGCTCGGCGCGCGGCGATGGCTTCCGCGGCATCGGAGTAGATATTTGCAAATCCATCAGGGAAGCCCTCAGGGTGCCCGGCAACGAGGCGTGTGGAACGCGCGGACAGGGGCAATGTTCCCGGTCCGTTCGGAGTCCTGTTTTGGGAGGGCCCCTTTAAAGGTTTGAAGGTCAAGGCCTGGGGGATCTCCTGCATCCATTCCAAACTTCCCTGGCTTCCACTGACACGGATGCGCAGACAATTCTCAACACCAGCGGCAGCCTGGGTGACCCAGAAACTTCCCCGGGCGCCGTTGTCAAACCGGAGCAAAGCCCCGGCGTAGTCATGAATTTGGCGGTTGGGGACAATGTTGCCGGCCTCTGCTGCGACTTCATCCACTTCCAATCCGGTAACGAAGCGGATCAGGTTGTGGGCATGAGTCCCAATGTCTCCCATCACGCGTGAAGGTCCGCCGCGCACCGGGTCGAATTTCCAATTATCCGCTGAGAAGATCTTTTCTTCATCTGCTTTGCCGCCTTGAACATATTCCACCTGGATCAAACGGATGGTTCCCAACTGTCCATCCATCACCATGGCCTTCGCCTGACGGACCATTGGATAGCCGGTGTAATTATGGGTCAGACAAAATACGAGGCCGGTTTCCTGAACTTTTTGATGGAGCAACTCAGCTTCTTCGATCGTATTAGTCATCGGCTTGTCGCAGATCACATCAATGCCGCGTTCGAGTGCAGCCATGGAATAGTCAAAGTGACTATCGTTCGGGGTCATAATGGCAACGGCATCGATGCCATCCTCGCGTGACGCTTCCGCATCCAACATTTCCGTCACATTTGCATACAAACGATCCTTCAAAAGTCCAAGTTCAGTCGCAGCTTGTTTGGATCGATCAGGGTCGGAGGAAAGAATGCCGGTGACGATTTCGTAGCGATCATCGAGTCGTGCCGACTGCCGGTGCATTGCGCCGATGAACGAGCCCGGTCCGCCGCCAATGACGGCGAGTCGAAGTCTGCGTCCCAACATGTCAATCACGGGATTCAATGCCATATCATTTTTCCTGCACCAAAAAATCTCTAATCGCTTGAACAACGAGTTTGTGGTCTTCCGCCTGGGGAAGGCCGGAAACAGTGATCGTACCCACTACACCGCTATTTTTGACAATAATGGGAAAACAACCACCGTGAGGAGCATATTCACTTTCAGATAGTAGATATGCTTCTTCAATGCTCTTCCCTTTGCTCTTGAGCAGTTGTCCCATATAGAATGAGCTGTGCCCAAACCTGTAAACAAGGCGAACCTTTCGTTTGACCCACTCATCGTTATCAGCGGATGTCCCACGTAAACTGGCATGAAAAAGCTGATGCCCGCCACGAGTGATATCAATGGTCACTGGAAGACCCCTGCTCATAGATTGTTCAACAAGCTGGCTGCCAATGTTCCATGCAGTTTCTTCATTAAACTTCGTGAACTGAAGATCCTGTTCTTCTTGAAGAAGCTGCTTGAGTATGTCATCCATGTGAGAATCCTATAACAATATCGGGCAGGCCATGCATGCGAACCTGGCCTGCCAACATCAATTCAATATGCTGATCTCTTATGAGAGTCCGGATCGGAACTATGCGCTCTTGTTCTTGTTATAGACATCGAACAAAACCGCGATCAGCAACACAATACCCTTGACAACCTTCTGCCAATCGATCCCAACTCCCATAATGGACATGCCATTATTCAATACGCCGATGAGGAAAGCGCCGACCAATGCGCCAATGACTTTACCGACGCCGCCCATGGGTGATGCGCCTCCGATGAAACAGGCGGCAATCACATCCAATTCCATTCCGTCCCCGGCATTGGGTGTGGAACTATTTAAGCGGGCTGCAACGATCAGACCTGCGGTGGCTGCAAGGACGCCCATATTAATGAACGTATAGAATAACAAGCGCGGCGTGTTGACACCCGAAAGCCTGGCGGCTTTTTCATTGCCACCCATTGCATAGATACGGCGTCCGATGACCGATGAACTGGTGATGAAGGAAAAAAAGGAAATCAGCACAAAGAGCAGAACGAGTACGTTTGGGAGTCCTCTGTAGGAAGCCATCAAATAGCTAAAACCCAGGACGACCGCGGTAATGGCAATATTCTTGGCAACAAAAATGTAGAATGGAGGTACTTCAAAGCCATACTTTCGCTGGTTTCTTCTGGCACGCACATCCAGCCAGATCAATAAGATCGAAAGTAGGAGCCCGATCAGAATGGTAGTAAGGTGAATCCCGGGGATCTGAAAAAAATCAGGGATAAACCCGGAGCTTATATTTTGAAATCCTCTTGGGAAAGGCCCGACCGACTCTCCCCGCAACAGGGCAATCGTTAAACCACGAAAGATCAACATGCCTGCCAGGGTAACGATAAAGGCGGGGATTTTCTGATAGGCAACAAAATACCCATGAAAGGCGCCTATCAGCGCACCGAGCAACAGGCAGATCAAAACGACCAGCGCCCAGTTGAAATCGTACCTGACGACCAACACACCCGCAAGTGCGCCGATGACGGCGACCACCGAACCTACAGACAGGTCGATCCCGCCAGTAATAATGATCAACAGCATACCCATTGCCATGACAATGACATAGCTGTTCTGTAGAACCAGATTGGTGATATTCACCGGCTTCATCAATACGCCATTTGTCTGGAACTGGAAGAACACCATGACCGCAATGAGTGCGATCAACATGCCATATTCGCGGACATTGTTCCTGAAAAGACCCCCCATAGTTTTCCGGAAGGCAGTAGCGCTGGTAGCCTCATTAAAGGCTGCTGGAATTTTCATTGCGTTACCTCTTGTTGTGTCATGATGACTTTCATTACTTTTTCCTGCGATGCTTCGCTGGCCGGCATTTCGCCGACGACCTTACCATCGCGCATTACATAGATCCGATCACAAATTCCCAAAATCTCCGGCAATTCCGATGAAATCAGGATGATCCCTTTTCCTTCACTGGCCAGGCGATTGATAATGGTGTAAATCTCAAATTTCGCACCGACATCAATGCCGCGTGTGGGTTCGTCCAGGATCAGGATCTCCGGACTTGCAAACAGCCATTTGCTCAGCACAACTTTTTGTTGATTACCACCGGAAAGATTAAGCGCCAGTTGCTTGATACTGGAACACTTAATATTTAATTTGTCGCGGTACTCACTGGTAACCCTCATTTCCTGAGGTTCATTGATCACCTGACGTTTGGAGATTTCCTCGAGGTTCGCCAGGGTAATGTTATTTTTAACTTCCTGGATCAGGACGAGCCCATATGCCTTGCGGTCTTCCGTAGCATAGGCGATGCCGTTGTCAATGGCTTTATCAATGGTGCTGATATCTATTTCCTTCCCATGCCTGTAGGCAGTACCAGTAATGCGTTTTCCGTAAGCCTGGCCGAAAATACTCATTGCCAGCTCAGTTCTCCCAGCTCCCATTAACCCCGAAAGTCCAACAACTTCGCCCTTACGGACGGTGATATTTACATTCGTGCTTACTTTGCGATCCTCATGGATCGGATGATACACATTCCAATCGCGCACTTCAAAAATAGTTTCCCCGATCTTCGAATCGCGCGGCGGGAAACGGTGTGTGATATCACGACCCACCATGCCACGAATGATGCGGTCTTCTGTAATTTTGTCCTTCCGACAATCCAGAGTTTCAATCGTTGCTCCATCGCGAAGGATCGTGATCGAATCAGCTATTTTGTTGACCTCGCTCAATTTATGAGAAATCAAAATCGAGGAAATACCATGCTCTTTAAATTGGAGCAACAACTCAAGCAGCTTCTCACTGTCGTTTTCATTCAGGGAGGCTGTCGGTTCATCCAAAATAAGAAGCTTAACTTCTTTTGCCAATGCCTTGGCAATTTCTACCAGCTGTTGTTTGCCCACGCCCATGTTTGTAATCAGCGTATTCGGCGACTCGTGCAAACCCACTCTCTCCAGCAATTCTGCGGTTTTGGAAATGGATTCGTTCCAATCAATTACCCCGTTCTTGGCGCGCTCATTACCGAGAAACAGGTTTTCAGCTACGGAAAGAAAAGGAATTAATGCAAGTTCCTGATGAATGATGACAAGTCCGAGTTTTTCAGATTCAGTGATATCCCGGAACCGACATTCCTTGCCTTGAAAATAGATCTCCCCTTCATATGTGCCGTATGGATATATGCCACTTAACACCTTCATCAGGGTTGATTTTCCCGCTCCATTTTCTCCCACCAGGGCATGGATCTCTCCCTGAGCTACGCTAAAACTTACATTATTAAGCGCTTTTACACCAGGGAATATCTTTGTGATGTTGCGCATTTCCAAAATGACATCAGACATGGTCTTCTCGTCCTTAATCTACATGGAATGAAGTTACTGTGTGCTATTGTGTAATTCTACCGCTGGTCTCATTAATCACTTAACTTTTTATATGAATTTATAGGCTGAAATTCAAATGTAAAGTTAAGTAAATTATGGGGCACTATGTAATTCGAGGTTTTACAAATTTACAAGGAAGGTGCGTGAGGATAGTTCTATCCTCACGCACCAGTGTAAAAACTACTACTTCAGATCTTCAGCCTTGATATAGCCACTATCTACCAATTCCTTCTGGTAGTTGTTAATATCAATGCTGATCGGGACCAACAGATAGGACGGCACAACCTTGACGAGGTTGTCATAGGTCGTGGTGTCGTTGATCTCAACGGTCTCGCCCTTGAGGGCCTGGTCAGCCATCTTGGCGGTCTGCTTGGCAAGCACACGGGTGTCCTTGAACACGGTATAGGTCTGCTCGCCGGCGATGATCGACTTGACGGAAGCAACTTCTGCGTCCTGACCGGTCACAACGGGGCACGGCTGTTCGGTTGTGCAGTAGCCAACGCCCTTAAGGGAGGAGAGAATACCAATGCTTAGACCATCGTACGGGGAGAGAACACCATCCACGCGCTTGTCAGTGTAGTAGGCGCTGAGGAGGTTGTCCATGCGGGACTGGGCGGTAGCAGCGAGCCAGCGCAAAGTACCGACCTTGTCCATGCCCATCTGACCACTTTGGACGACGATCGTGCCGTCGTCGATGAAGGGCTGAATGACGGACATGGCGCCGTCATAGAAGTAGAAGGCATTCGTGTCGTCGGGGGAGCCGCCGAACAGTTCGACGTTGAAGGGTCCAACGCCAGCGGGGGCTTTTTCGCCGGGTTTCAGGCCGAGGCCTTCGAGCAGCTGGGTTCCCTGAATAACGCCAACGCCAAAGTTGTCGAATGTGGCATAGTAATCCACATTGCCGGTCTTGGTGATCAAGCGGTCATAGGAAATTACAATGGCGCCGCTATCGTGAGCCTTCTGAAGAACATCAGAGAGGGTCGTGCCGTCAATGGCTGCAATCACGAGAACCTTGGCACCCTTGGTAACCATGTTTTCGATCTGGGCAAGCTGGTTCGGGATATCGTTATCAGCAAACTGCAGGTCAGTTGCGTAGCCCATGGCTTCGAATTCTTTGACCATGCTCTCGCCATCGGAGATCCAGCGGGTTGAACTCTTGGTAGGCATGGAGATGCCGACCAACGGTTTTTCGTCAGCGGGGGCAGCAGCGCCACCACCACAAGCTGTGAGCACAAGACTGGCAAGCATTACAACAGCCAGTAATTTGTAAAGCAACTTCTTGGACATTTACTTCTCCTTGATTAATCGTATTAAGTGTTGTGTTGGCGTATGGTTCGGGTCGAAGCGTGAATGCCACGCAGTCAAGCTGGCATATCTCGCCAGGTGCATACACATCAAACGCCATGCCACCGATGTGCGCTTCCTGCCTCTTTGTTAATTTACTGCTTCCCTATGCTTCACCTCCTTCCCTCTTCAAGTTGCGTAAAGAACCCTGTCGTACAACCAGTGTAGGTGGCAAAATAACAGACTGCGGATCCACCGCATCCAGGCCCTGCCAGCCTAATTCTATAATTTTAATCACTTTTTCCACGGCGATCCGGGCAACGAGATATTGGTCCTGTTGAACTGTCGTCAAGGCAGGTAAAAAATAAGCAGATTCTGGAATGTTGTCAAAACCAACAACGCCGAGGTCCTCAGGAATCCGCATCCCCTTTTGGTTTGCAGCCTGTAAGACAGAAAGAGCCATCTGGTCATTGGCAACAAAAATCGCGTCCATGGATGGGTACTGATTAAGAAGTTTTTCAAATGCATGTGCGCCGCTCGCCGATGACCAATTCCCCTCCACGCATTGTTGATCGTTCACGACCATTCCCGCCTGAACTAACGTATCCTTCCAACCCGCCATGCGCTGTCGGGACTCCCACCAGCTCAATGGGCCGGAGATATGTCCAATATTTCGATAGCCCTGCTCAAACAAATGGGTCGTCGCCATTTGTCCCCCCATATAATTGTTGATCGAAACGACAAGGATGTTTTCGCGGGGTTCCATCGTAAGGTAAACAATGGGAATATCGAGGTCCATCAGATCCGGCCGGACCCAGCTTCGATTCTCCCCGATCTCCGGCACAGCCCAAATAATTCCATCAACATGGCGGGCAAGCAGTGCCTGAAATATCGGTTCGACATTTTTTTCTTCACCATGGGGGAGTTCCTTGAGGAGCATGGCATAGCCAGCTTCTTCTGTCGCGATAGTGATTCCGCTTAACGTACGAGAAGGACCAATATGTCTTAGACCAGCGATCACCACCCCCAATGTGTAACTTCGCTGACGGATCAGGCTGCGCGCCAGCGCACTGGGACGGAATCCCAACCTGCCGATGACGTCCTGGACGCGTTTACGAGTCTCCTGAGAAACATCCGGTCGTTCATTGATAACACGAGATACCGTCTGCGTGGATACTCCCGCTACGGATGCGACCTGCTTAATTGTTGCTCTCGTGGATCTATGACGCATTTTTATCCTGTTATCGATAACGGGAACGATAACATTTTAGCGACAGTGTATCTGTTAGTCAAGGTTTTTCTGAACCTATCTTTTTGGAAAGGAGTAAACTCATCATTAAAACTGACCTCCTTCCGCCGCTCCGCCTACCGATATGCCTGTCTCCGATGGAATGGCCGCCCCTCTGCCGACTACTAATGCAAGTCTGAAAGCATCAACAAGGGAATTTCCGACCTCATTTACAATGTCATCCAGTGCCTGCAGAACTTCCAGGCTGACTATCTCTCCGACATCATTCGATTGCGGCTGAATGCCCAGCAACTTCACATCACAATTAAGCGCAAGGGTCAGATATTTCGCCAGCATCGAAAGCGGCATACTGTGTGTGGAAGCGCTCATCCCATCCAGATCATCGATCGGAATCCATTGAACAGTTCCGGGAGCTTGACCCATTTCTGCCGCGTCCACCAGCAAAACGACATCAGGCGCGAAGTGGCGCAATTGACTCGTCATGTTTTCAGGAGCGTGCCCGGCATCCATAACGAGCATGTGCTCCAGATCCTGTACTATGCGGGAATCAATCAAGGCGCGCGCGATCAACGTTCCGGCTGCATCATCCGAACGGTACGTATTTCCAATCCCCATGATGGCGATCTTTTTGAAGAGCGCTGACCTATCCGCGGGTCTCTCCAGTAACTGGCGTAGCGATGTTTTCCATGAACTGGGCAATGTCTTCCTCTTTTCCATAATAGACCATGAATTCCTTCTTTAGCGCTGCATGTTCCCAGTCTTCGTTCGACATTCCCATACACTTAAATTTGCAATTGACCACACACTGGCCGCAGTATACGCAGCGGTCCCTATGATATTTGAGTACGAAGCGCTTTGCAGCACGATCGAGTATCACAAGCTCAATGGCTTTGGAGGGACAGTCCTTAACGCATAAACCACAACCCGTGCAAGCTTTGGGATCATAAAAAAGCGCGCCGCGATACCGCTTGGGCGGAGGAGTTCTCTCGATGGGATAGAGCTGCGTGGCAGATTTCTTAAAAAAGGAATCAACAATATCCTTCAACATGGTTCCGAATCTCATAGTGGATACCCTCGCAGGAAGATCATGAATACGATCTGCAGCAATACCAATATGGTTCCAAAGCGCCACCATAAGCCAACCGTCTGATCGATACGCAAACGGGTAAGAAGCGATTGAAAAACGGTCATGACCAAAAGAACAGCAACCGTCTTGAGCAGGTACGGCAGGATGCCATCCAGGCCACCCAGATAAAAAGCAGAGACAAGCGTGATGCCAACGATCAGTTCAATTGACTTTCCGATTTTGAAAATAGCCAGCCCACGACCACTGTATTCTGTTAATGCACCTGCCACGATTTCAGTCTCCGCTTCAGGGGAGTCAAAAGGCGGTAATTCGAGCTTACCCATCAGGCCGATCAATGCCACGATAAAACCTATCGGTTGACTCAAAACGATCCAGTGGTCTTGAGCATACGCATTGACTTCGCTGATCTGCCAGCTCCCCGCCGCAAGCGCGGGACCGAGCAACGCAAGAAGGAATGGTGCTTCGTAGGCAAACAACTGTGTCAACGAGCGTGTCGCGCCGATCAAAGAAAAGCGACTGCTGGTGTTCCATCCCGCCAGGCCGATGCACATGGTCAACAGGCTCAGGAGATAAACGGTGACGATCAGGTCACCGGGGAAACTGTGCACAGGCGCGAGTCCCATGAGCGGCACATACAAAGCAGCTGTCAACGCGCCGGAGATGGCGATAATAGGGAGCCCAAAGAAGAGGAACGGGTTGGCGAGCCCGGGCGTGATCTGTTCCTTGGCAAATAGTTTGACGGCATCTGCAAACGGCTGGAACCAGCGTGGCCCCACGCGATTCTGGAAACGGGCTACGAGCTTGCGATCGATCCATTCATAGAACATTCCCGTAAAGATCAATGTAAGACCTGCAGGAAAGATGAGGATGGCAATCAAAGGAGGCATGTTATTCATTGTTTGTAATACTCAATTCCATACTGGCGCAGCTGCTTCCACGACCATGTATTTCGTTCGCCGGTCCGTGTAACAGTGACAAGCCGGTCATTGCATGAAAAGCACGGGTCCATACCGGCGATCAACATGGGCACGTCTGCAAGCTGGCGTCCAACCGCTTTTTCAAGAACAGAAACCCAATTGCACAGGCTGGGAGTGCGGATGTGGACACGCGCCGGGTTTTCACCGCCCGCACTTTTGATGTAGTAGAACAATTCACCGCGCGGAGCTTCGACGCGGGCAATGGTTTCACCTGCGGGAACTTTGCGCGGCATCTTCACCGTTAATGGCCCTTCGGGCAGGTTATCAATAATGGTCCGAATTGCAAAACAGGAGACAAGCAATTCGTTCAGGCGGACAACACAACGCGCCTCCAGGTCACCGTTGGCTGCGGTCACTGCGCTGATGGGGAATTGTTTATAGGCGCCATAGGGAGCTTCCACGCGTACATCGCGCACCAATCCTGAAGCACGCGCGGTCGGGCCGAGCAGACCAAAGTTTTCAGCTTCAGCAAATGAAATGGTCCCGATGCCACGGGTGCGGTTCAGGAACATGGTATCGGTTGTGACCACTTCCAGATAATGACGGATACGTGTCTCCAGATAGTTGAGTCCATCCTTGATGGCTTTGGCCTGTTCCAGGCCGATATCGCATTTCACGCCGCCAAGCACATTCGCAGAATAGTTGACGCGGTTACCCGTGAGCTGTTCGAGGAGGTTCATCACCGTTTCGCGATCACGCCAGGAATACATGAACAGGGTATCGAAGCCTGCCTCATGTGCAGCAACCCCCAGCCACAGCAGGTGACTGTGAATCCGCTCGAGACCCGCGACCAGTTCACGAATGGCCTGCGCACGGGCAGGTGCTTCGACTTGCGCAAGCTTCTCCACTCCGAGACTATAAGCCATTGCATGTGTGTGCGAGCAGATGCCGCAAATGCGTTCGAAAAGATACAGGTTCTGGATCCAGTTGCGGCTTTCTGCTGCCTTCTCGATTCCGCGATGAGCATAGCCAAGACGCATGCGCGCCGCTGTGACGACCTCGCCATCGACTGTGAACTCAAAATGGCCCGGTTCCTTCAACGCCGGATGCTGTGGGCCGATTGGAACGACGAATGTATTGCCCCCAACAACGCCCTGCTCGGGCAGTTCGTCTGCATGACGACCTTCGACAGGTTTGGCCTGGTCGATGGTGAAATCAGCCCGCAGCGGATACACATCTTCGGGCCAGTCATCGGAGATGAACAAGCGATCGATGTTCCTGGCGCCCACGATCTTGAAGCCCAGCATTTCGTGCAGTTCGCGTTCGAAGAATGTGGCAGGCGGGATGATATCTTCGATCGTTGGCAGAGCCGCATCACCTGTACGCGGCAAACGGACTCGCAGCGTGGTGATCGCCGCGCCATTGCAGAAGTGATAGAGCGATTCCAGCTGTCCCGACTCAGCCCCAAGGTCCAGACCGGTGATCGCGGAAAGATATCCCCAGTGTGCTTCATGCAACGCGCCCACGGCCGGGTGCAGATCATCCACTGAGATGGAGACATCCAGTCGATTCGATTCAGGATGAGTCGTCTCTTTCTTCCATGCTTCCAAAAGCTGTTCAGCTTTTTGTAAATTCTGTTCGATATTCATCAGCGGCCTTTTCAGTAATAGGTTGTATTCGCGTGGGAGGAGAGTTTCCGTCTTTCAAATGTGTGATCAACTGGATGAAGCCGTCCACGATGGCTTCGGGGCGCGGCGGGCATCCGGGAATAAAAACATCCACCGGGATCACTTCGTCCACTGAGCCGCCCACGTTATAACAGCCATCGAAGACACCGCCCGAGATGCTGCATGAGCCCACAGAGATGACGAACTTCGGTTCAGGCATTTGTTCGTAGGTTCTCAGGAGTCGTTCACGCGCCTGACGGGTAACGGGTCCCGTTACGATGAGCACATCCGCATGGCGCGGGCTGCCCTCAAGTTTGATGCCAAAGCGTTCCACATCATAGCGCGGCGTGAGCGTGGCAAGGATCTCAATATCACAGCCATTGCAGGAACCACTGTTGAAATGCACCGCCCAAATGGAATTCAGCCGCGCCCAGGTGCGCACTTTTTTCGCCACCTTCACCCATAATTGATCTTGATTGATATTCATCGAGTCACCATTTCATCCAAGGATCAAAGCGATCAACGCCAGGATCAAACCCAGCAGATATAGACCGGCAACCGGAGAGAGATCACTGCTGCCGATCATCAAGACACCCAGATGCAGCACCGCAAAAAACAACGCAACCACAAAGAACTGGCGATAGCCGGGCGCGGCCGGAACGGGGTCATTTTCTTCGCCGCTTGCATAGGTTGCTGTTTTAAATTCGGACTTGCGCCCTGTTGCCGAGAACAAACGGCCCAGCCCGGAGATGATGGACACAACAACAAAATAGATCAGGAACGCAACCAGAGGGGAAAGTAAAATATTTTTCATGTCAACTTCCAAACATTTTCATGAGCTCTGCGCCCGCAGGAACTGTTAACCAGTTGATCAGGTTGGGGAAAAATCCAAGTACGATTATCAATAGTGACATCACGATCAACGGCAGTGCAATGGTCAATGTCAATGGTTTGCCCGCGAGCACCTGCTGGGATGCTTCCTTGCGATACATCAGGTTCACAAGCGGCGCATAATATCCGAGGGAAAGGACACTGTTGAGCGCCATGATGATCATCAACGCGACGATCCAGTTATTCTGCGTTTCAAACCCCGCCACGAAGATCTGCCACTTCGACATAAAGCCAGCCAGCGGCGGCATGCCGCCCAGCCCCAGCACAGCAATGCTAAACGCCAGCGCAACCAGCGGATACTTCTGCGCGGCCCCAGCCAGGTCATTGACCTTCAACGCGGCATGCGATCCGTTTTGCAAAAACAGTCCATACATCAACGCACCCACCGAAAGGAACGCAAGTCCCTTCATCAGCATGTGATTGAATAGATGAAAGAACGCGCCCTGTGCGCCCAGGTCAATTCCGGCATACAGCGCAATACCGAGGCCAAGCAAAACATAACCCATATGGCTTAAACTGGAATACGCCAGCATACGTTTCACAACGGTCTGTCGCAACGCAAGCAGGTTGCCATACAAAATATTTAAAGTGCCAAATGCCATCAGGATAATGCCCCACGAAAGCGCAAACCCGGTCAGCACCGCGAGCGTCCGCAGCATGGCGATCAGACCGATCTCGATCACCACACCAGAAAGCATCGCGCTGATCCCGCTGGGTGCCTGCGAATGTGCGTCCGGCAGCCAGGTATGAAGCGGAACAAGCGCCACCTTCACGCCAAAGCCTATCACGAATAAAGCACCAGCGCCCAAAAGCGAGGAGCGGTTCACACTGGACCTGAGAACTGCTTCCGCTATTTCGGCCATATCCAGCGTCCCGACCTGGGCCAGCACCAGCGCGATACCCATCAGGACGAGCACTGATCCCGTTGCACTTTGCACCAGATATTTCATGCCCGCTTCCAGGGAAGCCGGCTGCTCACGATAAAAAGCGACCAGCAAATAGGACGAGATGGCCATGCCCTCGAACCAGACCCATAAATTGAAGATGTCACTGGCAGAGACCAGCCCGATCATCAATCCCATCATCGCCAGAAGCATGGCGTAATATTTCTCCTCGCCCACTTCACCCGCCATGTAGGAACCGGAAAACAAAATGACAAGCGTGCCAAGGAACAGTACACAACCTGCCATCAACAAGCTGATGCCATCCACGCGCAGCCAGATGGTTTCGATATTGAATTTCTGCACACCATACATGTAAAACTTTTGCACTGCCACGGAGAATGGCAGCCATGAAATCAAGACTGCCAGAAGCGCCAGCCCGCGCACCAGGAACGAGCGACGATGTAACGTGGCCTCATGTGTACCTACCCGCCCCGCGAGATACACCAGCGGAGACGCGATCAATGGGATCGCGATCAATCCTGAAAAGGTCAATAGGTTCATTTATGCACCCATCCACAAGACAACCAGCACCACCAGTAACGCGCTGACAATGCCAAATATGTTCCAGTTCAGTTCCCCTGTTTGCGTGGCTCGCAGGCGCTCAGCGAACCTGGAAATACCCTGGACAACCAGGTCATTCACCCACTCAAAACCAAAGGATGTATCCACGAACGGGTTGAGCCAGCTGCCTCCAAAGAGCACGAAACCTCTTGCACGCACCCAGGAAAGACCAAAGCCAAGGGCAACGACCAGTAACGCGAACCAGGTCGCGGGTGCGGAGAGGATGGCAGAGACAAGCTCCAGTGTGGACTCGTGTTCAAGCGCGTGAAATGGCAGGGTTGTAGACAAAAGTCCACTTAATCCACCAAAGAAAAGCCATGTAATGAACGAACCCAGTGCAAGTATTCGCAGTGAAAATTTCATCGCTGACCCAGCCTGATGAACATTCAGCTGATCGCGCTCCCTACCGAAGAAGACCAGCCATACCATGCGGAAGGTATAGAAGGCGGTAAGTCCTGCGCCGAAAAGCATGATCGCATACGCCCAGACCGGCGAATGCTCAAGACCTGCTTCAAGAATGTATTCCTTGCTCCAAAAACCGTTGAGGATCGGGACGCCCGCCAAAGCCAGCGCGCCGATCATGAAAACATTGCGCACGAGAGGCATTCTGCTTCCGAGCGCACCCATGCGACGCATATCGCGTGTGCCGACACTATGAATGACAGAACCTGCGGCCAGGAATAGCAACGCTTTAAAGACCGCATGACTCAGCAGATGGAACTGGCTGGCAAGGACGCCGCCCGCACCAATCGCATACACCATATAGCCAAGTTGACTCACAGTTGAATAAGCGAGCACGCGTTTGAGGTCGGTTGCGACGAGCGCGGAAAGCGCGGCGATCAAAGCCGAAATCAAACCAACAAGAAGCACAGACATTTTCCAGCCGGGGACAACTTCGAACGCGGGATAAAAACGCGCCAGCAGATAAATGCCAGCATTGACCATGGTAGCCGCGTGGATCAAGGCGCTGACCGGGGTGGGCGCTTCCATGGCATCCGGCAGCCAGGTGTGAAACGGGAACTGCGCAGACTTTGCTGCCGCGGCGATCAGGAAACTGAATGCAATGAGTGATAGTGAAACCGCAGGGAGTGTGGATGCTTTTGCCAGGAGATCCGAGATCTGAAAACTTCCGAGATTCACAAAAGCGATCAGCGTACCCACGAGCAGGCCCACACCACCGACCTGCGTGATGATGAGTGCCTTCATGCCTCCTGCCACAGCTTTCGGGTCATCGTTATAGAACGAGATCAAACCGTACGAACACAGGGCCGTGATCTCCCAGAAAAAGAAGGTAAATAATAAATTTCCGCTCAGCACAAGCCCGGTCATCGCGCCGATGAAGAAGAGGACGAGGAAATAATAGCGTCCAAGTTGTTCATCGCCGCGCATGTAGTCCACCGAGAAGACCACTGCCAGCGAACCGATCACAGCGGCGATGGCTGTCAGGGACACGGCGAGACCATCTGGGACAAACGTCAGGTCGCCGAAGGCTTTCCCAAGTGGAATGTGAATGACGGTCTCTGAAGTTGCGGCTGTCAAAAGCACCAGTGAAGCAATGGCTGTGAGAATGCTGAAGACGACTGCGAGAATATGCTGGAGCCTGGGATGTTCATTGCGTACAAGCCAGACAGTGATCGCGCCAAGCCACGGAAGCAATATGACGAGAGATACAAGTATCGCCGCCATGTCAACCTCGCAATGTGGAAATCTTTGGCACATCCAATGTACCAAAGCGCCGACGCACCTGGACAGCAAGTGCCAGGCCAACAACTGCAACGATGGTGTCTGCCACAATGACCGTTGCAGCAGTGGATTGTCCAAGCCCCGTACTGCCACTCATTTTCCCGGCCAGGATCAGTGCCAGAATAACGGCCTTGATGAGGATCTGCAGTACCATCACAACTTTGATCAGGTTACGCGTGATCAATAATCCGTAAAACCCCACCCCCAGCAAGGCAATCACACCAAAAAGGATAACGTCCAGGGGAGTGAATGTCATGGGTGAATCTCCGTTCTTGCGGGTGCCTGTTCCGAGAGCAACCCCAACACTCCCATCACACCCGAAAAGATCAATGCGATCTGGATCCATACATCGAGTACGCGGCTCTGCCATAATGAGACGGCAAGTGTCATGGAACCACGCTCAAAGTATGCCGGAATGATAGGAAAAACCATCCATCCCAACAGGATGGTTACGAGACCCACGATCCCGAAAGCCAGGGGCTTTGATATTACAGAGGGTGGGTCCCATGCATCATCACCGACAACGCTGACCGCATAAACCAGTAATACTGTCACAAGTCCCGCGCCGACCGACAGTTCCATGACTGCCACCTGGGCCGCGCCCAACAGATAGATCACCGCGGATACAAGCGCACTGATGCACGCCAGATATATTGTCGCCGAAAGGATACGTGTCGCTACAATTGCGCGGTATGCGCAGAAAATTACCCCCACGAGCAAAGCAGCATATTGAATGCTTTCCATTGATTTAAAAGACTCCCGATGACTCTTCTCGAAACCCGAATCGATACAGGCCCCGAATATCACCTCCTTGTTTCATGCTCCCTTTGCACTTGTGAAATATACCACAAAACAAGCGACTTCTTGCTTTATATTCAGGAGGAGCAAAAGTAGCGCATTCCATGCTCCTTTTTTACGATTAATACAGTTCTCGAGGATGGGATCACGAGAATACGGAAACAAAATTAATACCGTCATCGTCACAACCACATCGGTGATCTTCGCTGATACGATCTATCCATAAAAGGAGTACACAAAATGAAATACAGAAGCTTTTCCCTCATAGCCATGATCATGTTTGTCCTCGTGATCTCAGCATGCGCCAAACAGGGGCTGGCCGCCGAAATCCCCGACACCCCAAGTGATTCTGTCCAAGGCGAACCGGTGGAAGACCGGGCCAGCCTGGTGAATCATTTGGATGGGGCAGGTGCGAATGTGGAGCTTGGTGACCCTGTTGAACAGCCCTTCTTCACTGTGCCCGGACAGGGCATCAAGGTCAACGGTGCGGATGTACAGGTCTTCGAATATGAGTCTGCGGAGGCGATGGAGGCCGATGCAGGTCAAGTCTCAGCCGACGGCGGCTCGATCGGCACGAGCATGGTCTCATGGATGGAAGCCCCACACTTCTTCAAGGCGGGTCGCGTACTCGTCCTGTATGTAGGCGAGGATGCCGCAGTGCTTGACCTGTTGAAGGGTGCGCTGGGCGGGCAGTTCGCAGGGAGATAATTTTTAGCGGAGAATTAAGATGCCTGAAGAAGGTAAAGACAAGGTTTGAGTGATACCCAGGGCGGTCACAAATTGCGCTTTCCGACCTTTGAAAAAGCGCAATTTGTGACCGTGGGCATTATATGTGATTTAGATCGCCAGCCCTTTGAACTGGCTCATGTACAGGTGATGGAAGAATCCCTTTGCATCCAGCAATTGCTGATGCGTGCCCTGCTCGACGATCTCGCCATCACGGATGACAATGACCTTGTGTGCGTCGCGGATCGTGGAGAGGCGGTGGGCGATAACGAAGCTGGTGCGGCCTTCCATCAGGCGCAGCAACGCTTTCTGGATGCGGGCTTCGGTGCGCGTGTCCACACTGGAGGTGGCTTCGTCGAGAATGAGAATGCCCGGGTCTGACAGCACCGCGCGCGCAATGGACATCAACTGGCGCTGTCCCTGACTGAGATTGCTGGCACGCGCTGCGTCAAAGACACCCGTGTTTCGGTGAGGGGATGTACATGCGATCAAATATGAAAGAGTGGATAATTGTGTGGGCCTGCCCAATAGTTTCACCACGGAGTACACGGAGAACACAGGGAAAACCTTCTACATTCTCCGTGAACTCTGCCGTCTCGCACCGACGTGCATGCTCGCGGCACGAACGGTGTGTTCTCCCCCGGCACCACCCCACCGGGGCTGGTGTGTGGTGAGAAGAAATAGGACCCATTCTTTTAGCCACTCCCAAATATGAACATTTGTTTATGCAGTACAATTAATATGATTAACAGCGGCTATTATTGGAAAGCAGAGCGAAAGGTAATCCTTATGAAGAAAAAGCTGCCATCTCCAGTAGGTATTGAAGATCAAGAGTCACAATATCGTATCGTTTTTGAAGCCGCCAGTGATGGAATGATCATCAGCGATGTTGGGACCGGCAATGTGGTGGATGCAAACCCGGCCGCAGCCGCGATGCATGGCTACACCCGTGAAGAGTTCATCGGCTTGCATCTGACGGCATATCTCCACTCTGACAACCAACGACTTTTCAAAGAGGCTGCCAATGACGCGCAGCCGGAAGGCGGGTTCGCTGTGCCGGCAGTTCACTTGCACAGGGATGGCTCATCGTTCCATGTGGATGTACGAAGGACAGCCATCGCCTTTCAGGGTCGAGCCTGCATGCTGAGCATCGTCCGTAATGTCAGCGAGCGGATCAATGCAGAAGGCCTGCTCCACCAGCGTATGGAAACCCGTGCCCACGAACAAGCCACACTGCTGGAGATCTCACATACGCTGGCATCCACATTGGAGCTCCAGCCGGGTTTGATCCTCGACCAGTTGCGCGGGATCATTGAGTACACCCAGGGCGGACTATTCGCATTGGAAGACTCCACCCTGGTCGCTCTGGCAATGGACGGGATACCGCAAGTGGAGCATTCCCCGCACATCCGCATCCACCTGCAGGGACCGAAAACCCTGGCCACGCTGTTCAATGGGCACCAGCCTATTCTCATCGCCGATGTGTGGAATGACGACCCGCAGGCGAGATTCCTGCGTCTGCTCCTGGATGATGGAGCCGCGGTATTACTCGAAGGGATGCAGTCGTGGATGTGGGTACCGCTGGCAGTGAAAAGCCGCATTATTGGCGGCATCGGTGTGGCGCACGGGGAACGGAATTACTTCACCTCCCATCACGCTCACCTGGCTCTTAGTGTAGCCAACCAGGCTGCCATCACCCTGATCAATGCTGAACTGTATGGGCATGCACAGGCGTTCGCGGTATTGGAGGAACGACAGCGTCTGGCGCACAACCTGCATGATGCCATCAACCAGTCACTCTTCTCAGCGGGCATGATCGCCGAAGTCCTGCCCCGCTTATGGGAGCGGGATCAGGATGAGGCGCGGCGGTCTCTCGAGGATTTGCGAAAGCTGACCCGCGGGGCAATGGCCGAAATGCGCGCCCTGCTGGCCGAGCTTCGTCCCTCAACCCTGACGGATGCCGAGCTCGGCGATCTGCTGCGCCTGTTGGGGAACGCGTTCACCGGACGCACAAATATCCCAGCCACGGTGGCGGTGGTGGGCGAGGGTGACCTGCCCGCGGATGTGCAGGTGGCAATCTACCGCGTCTGCCAGGAAGCGCTAAACAATGTAGCCAAACATGCCGGGGCCGGCATGGTGGAAATAAATCTAAAACACGAAGATACCGCCATTGAATTGAGCATCCGCGATAATGGCCGGGGCTTTGATCCTGAACGAACCAGCTCCGGTCACTATGGCTTAAGTATGATGCAGGAGCAGGCTGAAGGCGTAGGCGCACGGTTGGCGATCGTGAGCCAGCCCGGCCACGGCGCTGAACTCACCATCCACTGGGCAGCCCCCCACAAAGTACTTCACGAGGAGTCTTTATGAAGATCCCACCCTCCCAACCCATTCGCGTCATGCTTGTTGACGACCACACAATGGTTCGCCGCGGGCTGGCGACCTTCCTCAAGGTTTTTGATGATCTGCAACTGACGGGCGAAGCTGAGAACGGCGAAGCTGCCCTCCAACTCTGTGCTGAGCTCCTGCCCGACGTGATCCTTATGGATATGGTCATGCCAGATATGGACGGGGCAGCCGCAACACGCGCGATCCGCCAGCAGTTTCCACAGGTGCAGGTGATTGTATTGACCTCTTTTAAAGAGGGAGACCTGGTGAAGAACGCGCTGGAAGCCGGAGCGATAGGCTATCTGCTCAAGGATGTCTCCGCGGACGAACTTGCCGAGGCAATCCGCGCCGCTCATGCCGGCCGCGCCACCTTATCCCCCGAGGCTGCCCAGGCGCTGGTCGAGACGACCAATCTGCCGCCCGCGCCTGGCCTAAAGCTGACAGAGCGCGAACATGAAGTTCTGGCCCTGATGATCGAGGGACTGAATAATGTGCAGATCGCCGGGCGACTGACCGTAAGCCCATCCACGATCAAATCGCACGTCAGCAATATCCTGTCCAAATTAGGAGTTACCAGCCGTACCGAAGCTGTAACTCTTGCGCTGCGCAACCACATAGCCCCCTGATCTCCCCCAAGTGGCGGAGATAGATATTCCCCATCTGGTTGATGTGGCGGCGCGGTAAATCCTTTAATATGAATTTGTCCAACATCTACAAGGGTCTGCCACCATGACACTCTACCAACAACGCGTCTCGCTTCTGGAATTTCTATACAGAAAGCCCGGTGTAAGCCTGCCAGAGGTGGCTGAAGCGCCGGAGACTTTTGAGTGCCTGATACGGGATGTTTTTGATGATCTTCAGCGCTCGAAGGTGCAGTTGAGCGAGCAGGCAGCTGCCCTGCAGGCACGAAACAAGGAGCTGGAAAAATACGACCAGATGGTTGCTCACGACCTTAAGGACCCATTGACGATCCTGATCTTGACTGCAGACTTGATCAGAGACGTCCCTGACCTGACCCGCGAGGAACTTAGGGAATGCATGCTGCAGATCAAGACCACCGCATACGAAATGAACAACATCATCAAAAGCTTATTGCTCTTCTGCGAAGTGACCCGGGCGGAAGCGCCGCGGGAACCTGTGCCATGGATCGGGTCGTGGCAAACGTGCAAGCCCGCTTGAGCTACATGATCAAGCAACAGCAGGCTCAACTCATCCTCCCACAGGTCTGGCCGGATGCCATAGGCTACGAACCCTGGATTGAAGAGGTCTGGGCCAACCTTCTTAGCAATGCCCTCAAGTATGCGGGGCAGTCGCGGCGCGTAGAGCTGGGCGCCTCAGCCAGGCCGGATGGGATGCTCCACTTCTGGACGCGGGACAACGGGCCGGGCATTCCGCCTGAGACTCGTACGCAGCTATTCATGCCTCATAACCAGATCGACACCATCAGTCATCGAGGACACGGGCTGGGCCTGTCGATCGTGCTCAGCATCGTCGAAAAGCTGGGCGGTCAGGTAGGCGTCGAAAGTAACGTGGGCCAGGGCAGTCTCTTTTTCTTTACCCTGCCGTCAGTTTCAGCGTCCCATGAACAAAACCTGGCGACCTCCTACTCAAATCCTCAACCGCAAGAACCTTATCCAATATGAGCTGTGGTTTTTTTTAGTATCTTACAAGTGAAATCCTTGTTTTTTGTACAAGAATTTTTCACCACGAAGGGCACAAAGTGTCACGAAGGTTTTTCCAAATGATTTTCCTTTGTGTTCCTTCGTGACCTTCGTGGTTGAATCCTTTTTGGTTTCGGCTTG
>JANMSY010000274.1:0-2681 GCA_031389865.1 Anaerolineales bacterium
GCGCAATCTCGCGCTGGAAATCCCAGTTTGGGATGCGGATATATGCATCCAGTGCGGAAAGTGCGTGATGGTTTGTCCGCACGCTGTCATCCGCCACAAAGTATACGATGAGAAATTGCTGGCGAATGCCCCTCAGAGCTACAAACACACCGCTTCGAAATTCAAGGAATTTTCGACCGGATTCGCGTACACCGTGCAGGTAGCACCGGAAGACTGCACAGGTTGCACCTTGTGCGTGGAAGTTTGTCCTGTGAAGGATAAAACCCAGGTGGGACGCAGGGCGATCAATATGGAAGCGCAGCCGCCTCTGCGCGAGGCTGAAGCCAAAAACTGGGATTTCTTCATGGAGATTCCGGATATGGACAGAAAGTTATTCAATCCCTCCACAATCAAGAACTCTCAATTACTACGCCCGTTGTTTGAGTTCAGCGGTGCATGTGCGGGCTGCGGTGAAACACCCTATGTCAAACTTGTGTCACAGTTATTTGGCGACCGCGCCGTGATCGCAAATGCGACAGGCTGTTCCTCCATTTACGGCGGCAACCTCCCCACCACCCCATGGACAAAGGATGCCAACGGCCGCGGCCCTGCCTGGTCAAACTCGCTGTTTGAAGACAATGCCGAATTTGGTTTGGGCATGCGCCTGACAATTGACAAGCAAACTGAATACGCGCGCGAATTGCTCAAATCGTTTGAACAAATTGTGAGCACAGAGTTGGTCAGCGCGATCCTGGACGCCGATCAAACTGACGAAACCGGCATTCAAGCACAACGCGAACGGGTCGTGGATCTGAAGAACAAGCTCGACAAATCCAGTGACAGCCGCGCAAAGGACCTGATCAGCCTGGCAGATAATCTCGTCAAGAAATCCGTCTGGATCATCGGCGGAGACGGCTGGGCCTACGATATCGGCTACGGCGGCCTCGATCATGTGATCGCCAGCGGACGCAATGTCAACATCCTTGTGCTTGATACCGAAGTCTATTCAAACACTGGCGGACAGGCGAGCAAGTCCACACCACGCGCCGCAGTTGCCAAGTTTGCGATGGGCGGTAAAGCGTTACCTAAGAAAGACCTTGGTTTGATTGCGATGTCCTACGGCTATGTGTATGTCGCTCGCGTCGCGATGGGCGCCAACGATCAGCAAACCCTGCGTGCTTTGCTTGAGGCCGAATCGTATGATGGACCATCTCTCGTCATTGCATACAGCCCATGCATTGCGCACGGCTACGATATGGCAAAGAGCCTCGAACAGTCAAAACTGGCAGTGCAGTCTGGTCACTGGCCGATGTACCGCTACGATCCGCGTCTCGCAGATGCAGGGCAAAACCCGCTCATCATCGAATCGAAGGAACCGAGCATTCCGATCTCGCAATATGCCTATAACGAAACACGTTATAAGATGCTCATCCAACTGGATGAGGTACGCGCCGAGGAACTCATGCGCGGGGCTCAAAAGGATGCAAAGTCACGCTGGACTCTTTACCAGCAGATGGCGGCAATGCATTACAACGGCGACAAAAAGGAGTAAAACATGACGGACCTTTCCACAACTTATCTTGGTCTGAACTTAAAAAATCCGATCGTAGCATCAGCCTCTCCCCTCTCAAAGAAACTCGAGCGGGCACGCAAACTCGAAGAAGCAGGCATTGCCGCAATTGTGATGTATTCCCTGTTCGAAGAGCAGATTATTCATGAGAGCCTTGAACTCGATCACTACCTGACACGCGGCACGGACTCCTATGCCGAAGCCATCTCATATTTACCAGATGGAGGCCTGTATGGGATCAGCCCCGAGAAGTATCTAATTCAGGTGGCAGCTCTCAAAAAAGCATTGAAGATCCCGGTCATTGGGAGCCTGAATGGAGTCTCGAAAGGCGGCTGGACCAACTACGCCCGAAAGATCCAGGAAGCCGGTGCGGATGCACTTGAACTCAATCTGTATTACATTCCAACAGACCTGGATATGACATCGAATGATATCGAGGACTCGCAGGTGGAGCTGGTGGCCGAGGTCAAGTCTGCGATCACCATTCCATTGGCCGTGAAGATTAGCCCATTTGTCACATCGATTCCAAACTTTGCAAAGCGTCTAGTGGAAGTGGGAGCAGATGGGCTTGTGTTGTTCAACCGTTTCTATCAGCCTGATTTTGATCTCGATGAGCTTGAGATTATCCATAGCCTTGATCTGAGTAGTTCCGCAGACTTGAGATTGCCTTTGCGCTGGATCTCCATCTTGAATGGAAAAGTTGAGACTGATTTTGCTTTGACCAGTGGCGTCCATTCACATACAGAGGTACTGAAGGCTATGATGGCAGGGGCAAAGGTCGCAATGATGGCATCG
Organism: Anaerolineales bacterium; assembly: GCA_031389865.1. GTDB lineage: Bacteria > Chloroflexota > Anaerolineae > Anaerolineales > Villigracilaceae > Defluviilinea. Next base: position 2,345 of record JANMSY010000274.1, read on the forward strand.
AATCTGCTTCATAACGGCGAGCAGGCCGTTGGTCCGATTTTGAACGAACTGGAAATGTGGATGAAGGATCATGGATACGATTCCATTCGTCAGATGCAGGGAAGCATGAGTCAAAAATCCGTAAAAGAACCTTCAGTCTTTGAAAGGGCCAACTACATGAAGGTGCTTGGCTCATTCCGCGATCTGCCATAACCACTAGATAGTTCGTGTCCAAGAAATGGGTAACGAAAGCGTAATTCAGCCATTGTAGAGAAGAAGCCTCGGGAGTAGTTTTAAGTGTGCAGCCACAAAAACTATTTCCAGGAGGCTTCCGATGTTCATCATAACATACCCGGAG
>JANMSY010000297.1:0-7255 GCA_031389865.1 Anaerolineales bacterium
GTCAATATCAAGGTCAGTACGTAGATGGGAATCATCTGCCAGCGGTAGCCTTCGGTGACAAAATGAATGATGGTGAGGAGCAGTGCTCCGGTTGGAAGGCTGCGAATGATGAATGGGCGGGGAGTAGGCACGAGCAGATAAATTGCGAGCAGGAGCGGGATGACAAATTCAAGTGGGCGCATGTGGTTTCCTTTAATTGAAGAATGTGTAACATTTTAATATTAATTTATGTTTATATATATGTTGACTCTGGTAGTTTAGATGGTTAGAATAAATAGTGATTCATTCTTATCACATCCTGGCTCAGTTAATCTCTTTAGACTAACCCTTTGTCTGTAAATCTTTTACGAAAGGCGGTAGCATGGGCAAAAAATTGTTGATTTTACGAGGAGCACCGACTGTGCATTTGCCCATGCTACAGTCGGATCGACTATCAATTTTACTTGAGGAGAATACTCATGCATGAATTCACGTATGTTAAACGAAGCAGAGCACAAATGCCTCTGCTTCGTGTGTTTTCAGTGTTGTTGATCGCTTCATTAATGATACTTCCAGCAGGGGCATTGGCTGCGCCTGAAGGCGCGCCCGAAACCGCGCAAGCCGGTGCGGCTCTAACCAGCAAAGCGATCTTTTTTGCATCCGATGGTATGCGCCCTGATCTGGTGGATAAATATGCGGGTGAGGGCATCATGCCAACTTACGCAGACCTGATGGCCACCGGAGTCAAGGGAGAGAATGGCTTGCTCCAGGGCTTTCCGCCCAACACAGGCGTAGGATGGTACACGCTGGCGACTGGCACCTGGCCCAGCGAACACGGTTCCACGAACAATACCTTCCACAGAACCGGTGAAGGGAATTTCAATAACCGCACGGGTTTAGGCTCGCCCATTCTGCAGGCAGATACTTTGCAGCAGGCTGCAGAGCGCGCGGGAAAGAAAGTTGCCTCGGTGGAATGGGTTGGTTCGCGTACTCATGGTTTGGCGGGCCCCGTCATTGACTTCCGAAACTTCTTCTCCACGCGCGGTGTATTGACGTACCCGCTCGTGGCAGGTGAACAGGCAGGCGCGGCGGCCTTCGGTGTCTCTTACCAGGTTGCAGCGTTTTCTGCAGCTTCAGGCTGGTCAAACACACCTGTTGGCGATGACACTGTCAGCCCTCCGCAACAGGCAGTATTAACTGTCACGACTACGTTCGCGGCAAACAATCCCACTCGCACTTACGATGTTTATATATACGATAGTGTTGTGAACGGTACCTCTGCCTATGACCGCGTTTTGCTTGTTAGAAGCGGTGCGGCCAAGAATGCAAGCCTGGCCTCTGCAAACCTGGGCGTGGGTGACTGGGTGGATATCAAGCTGCTTGGTGCAGATGGCCTGATCGGCAGTCGCCTGGGTCAAACCGCAGGCTTTTACGTCAAGCTGATTAATGTGGCTGGCAGTGCCGGCAGCGTCAGCTCGTTCAAACTCTACTTCACATCCGTAACCCGAGCCATCGCCACTTGTGCCTGTGACCCGAACTTCGAGAGCACGCTGGTGGACATGTTCCCCACGAGCACCGCGGCTGACTTTGCTCCCCTGGAAGCAGGCATTGTGGACGAGGATACTTATGTAGAGCAAGGACTTAAGTGGGCGGACTTCCACTGGCCGGCTCTTACCTACATCCTCACCGTCGTCCAGCCGAATACAGATCTGCTCTTCCTCGGGAACCCTGTGACAGATGAGTTTAGTCACCAGTTCATGGCGCTCTACACTCCGACCGATATGGATGGCAACCCGAATCCATACTTTGATGATGTTACCAATGACAACATCCCCGATGGGCGCCTCGCTATCCGCGAAGGATATGTTCGCTCTGCCTACCACGAGGCAGATCAGACACTTGCGCTGGGCCGCTCGCTGATGGGCACTGCAACTGTCTTTGCTTCCTCAGACCATGGATTTGCCCCACAGTGGTATGCAGTGAACGCAAGCAAAGCTCTGGCAGATCTTGGCTATGGGCCCGAACAGGCCAGCAACTGCCGTGCGGTTCCTGCAACCCTGGTAAAGGAATGCCATGCCGGTGGAACCGTTCAGTTCTATATTGATTTAGCTGGGCGTGACCCCGCGACTGGGAACACGCCTCAAGTAGCCTCGGCAGACTACGAGACTGTTCGAAATAATCTGGTCAACTATTTCACAAACCTGGATGACCCGAACCTGCCTGGAACTCAACAAGTAGTACAGGCTGTGTTTAAGAAAGAGCAATTAAGGAATGTGGATGGCACAGATGCTCTTCATCCCAGTCGAAGCGGTGATGTGGTTGTTGTCTTCCGCCCGCCATATCAGTCGGACGCGGCCACGCCAGGTACATTGATCGCCTTCTCACAATTCTTTGGTCAGCATGGTTATCTGCCTAATCTGGTGGATCTGGCGCACAACGTCAATATGCATGGGACATTTGTCGCATCTGGCCCGGGGATCCAGAAGCGGGGTCCTGTGTTGGGAGTCCGCGCTATTGACCTTGCACCCACGATTGCATTCCTGATGAACATCCCCGGTCCGCAGAACGCGCGCGGCCGCATTATGTATGAACTCGTGCCAAGCTCTGGTCGCTACAAAGAAATCACCATCCTTGACATTAGCGACTATCATGGCCAGCTTGTTCCGCTTTCTGAGGCATCTGACTCATTTGGTCCGTCTTTTGCAATCGGCGGCGCCGCCTTCCTTAAGCCCTGGTTTGATGTCTATCGTGCGGAAGCCCCGAATGGTTCGGTCACGATGGCGGCCGGTGACTCTGTTGGCGCCACCCCACCGATCTCCTCCTTCTTCGGTGATACGCCGACGATCGAAATGATGAACTTGATGGGCTTCCAACTGGATGGTCTGGGCAACCATAATTTCGATAGGGGCCAGGCATACCTGCGCAACACCTTGATCCCGCTGGCGAATTTCCCATACACTTCATCCAACATTGTTGATGCCAGTGGGAAAACACCGGCTGAATGGAGCCCGTCTGTTGTCTTCGATAAATTCGATGGAGGCAAGGTCGGTTTTGTCGGGTTTACGAACGAGGATGCTCCCACCCTGGTCTTCCCCGGGGCGTTCGATCCGTTCCATGTTGACCCAAGGCTTGCCCGCGTTCAGGCTGAAGTGAATCGGCTGCGCAGTAAAGGCGTTAAGACCATTATCGTCATCGGTCACGATGGTGCCACTGCAGGAACGCTCACGAACCCAACTGGCCCACTGATTAATCTCGCCGATCAGTTGACCGGCGTTGATGCGGTCATCGGCGATCATACCGACTTCCAGGTGCTGACTACCCGGCCAAATGGCGTGCTCGTGACTGAGAATCGCAGCAAAGGCATTCGCTTTACACGCGTGCGCCTGGTGGTGAATACAACTACAAAGACCGTGGTCTACAAGACGGCTGACTTCCACAAGCCGTGGAATATCGGTGTGACGCCCGACCCGGCCATTCAGGCGAGGATTGACCAGCTTAATGCACAACTTTCGCCGATTCTGAGCACTGTCATTGGCAACTCGACTCGCTTCATCCCGCGCACTGACGCTTGTGGCAATACGGCAGGTCGTATCTGCGAATCGCTGGTTGGTAATGTCACCGCAGATTCAATGCGGACCAAGTACAGTTCAATCGGCGTCGAATTTGCAATCACAAATTCAGGTGGTTTGCGTGCTGATCTGACCTGTCCGACGACGGACAACGCGAGCGACTTCTGCCCGGCTTACACGCCTCCCCCATACCCGATCTCGCGCGGACAAGTACTTACCGTGTTGCCGTTTGGCAACATCGTGGTCACGGTTCAGGTCAATGGCGCTGAATTGAAGACCATGCTTGAAAATGGCGTCTCAGCCATGCCAGCAGTCAGTGGCAAATTCCCGCAGGTCTCCGGCTTGTGCTTCACTTACAACATCGCTGCCCCAGCGGGGAGCCGGGTCACAGGTGCGGTGCGACAGGCAGCGGATGGTAGTTGTACCGGTGCCGCAATTGACCTGACGGCAGCTTCAACCTACAAAATCGCCGAAAACGACTTCATGGCATCCGGTGGAGATGGATATCCCGTCTTCTCCAGCCGTGCGACATCGCAGGACATCATGGATCAGGTCCTGGCAGATTACATCACGGCCCAGGGCACGATCAGCCCTGCCATTCAGGGACGTATCGTTTGCACAACAAGCGGTGCGACTGCCTGCCCGGTGGTGACACCGTAGCCCCTGAGATCTGTTCAACACCTAATCATATTGCGAGCCAGAGCCCAACTCTGGCTCGCAACCTATTGATCATGAAGATAAAAACTTTTCTACCCATTCTTATACTGCTCCTTGTCTTTCTCTTCGTACAGCCAGTATCCGCGCACGGGGATGAGCCGCGGATTGAGATCAGCGCGGACAGATTGCACCCCGGCTCTGTACTCGATATCCGTGGCGTAGATTTTGAATTTGAAGAAGAGGTTGCGCTTTCTCTCGTTGGTCCGCAAGTGGAAGTCCCTCTTGGAACGGTGATCGCTGATACCGAAGGTGTTTTTCTGCTGACGGTTGCTCTGCCAGTTGACCTAACGGAAGGAATTTATGTAGTCCACGCGAATACCGACGACCACATTTTGGATAGTCCTCAGATAACAGTTTGGGGCATAGCAGATTTGGGTGGGGGAGAGGAAGGGCCCCGTGAAGAAGAGGATGGTTTGCTTGCGCCGATTCCAACTACCGTGCTGAATGTACCTACACCGCTTTTACAATCAGCTTTACCAGGAGAAAGCCAGCCTGACCCGCGTGCATCGATGCCATATCTTTGGATCGCGGCCGTTCTTGGGATGGTTCTTCTGCTGGGTTTCCTCATAAAGGTCAAGAGATAATTTCTTGCGTGCATGAGTCCGCCACATTCTGGCGGACTTTTCGTTATACTTGTAGCATGGAAATCTCAAAGGCTGTTCATCTGTTGGGCGACATGCTGGGTGGCGTGATCAGCGAGCTGGAGTCGCGTGAATTATTCGAGACCGAGGAACGTATCCGTGCCGCGGCGAAGGAACGCCGGGGTGGGGATGTTGAAGCAGCGAAACAACTCGCGGCTGAGGTCAAAGCGCTGGACATCAATTCGGCCCGCGTCATCTCGGCTGCGTTCGCCGCCTATTTTGACCTCGTCAATCTTGCCGAGGAGAATCAGCGGGTCCAGCAATTGCGCGAACGTGAAGCGGAGATCCACCCCAGGCCTCTTGATGAATCGGTGGGGCAGGCCATTGCACTGCTGAAAAAAGATGGGGTGACCCCCGAGCAAATGCAAGCCTTACTTGACGACCTTGCGATAGAACTTGTGCTTACAGCTCATCCCACAGAATCACGCCGCCGCACAGTGATCTCGAAATTGCAGAGGCTGGCGCGTCTGCTCGACAGCCTCTCGAATGAAGACCTTTCGCCGCGCCTGCAAAAGAAGGCACGTGATGCCATTCGCGCCGAAATAGTCTCGTTGTGGCTGACAGACCGCCATCGAACTGCGCGGCTTGCCGCCACGGATGAAGTACGGACCGGATTATATTTTGTCGAATCGGTTTTTTGGGAGGCGCTGCCCGCGCTGTACGAAGACCTGGATGAAGCACTCGCTTCACTTTACCCGACAGTTGTTTCGCCTTCGAACTGGCTTCGCCTCGCTTCCTGGATGGGCGGTGACCGCGATGGCAATCCGAATGTGACCCGGCGCGTCACTGCCGAAACGCTGCGCCTGCACCGCGGGCTTGCGGTGGAAAAGCACCGCGAGTCATTGCAAAACCTGGCGCGCTATTTGAGCATGAGCGACCACCGCCTGCCGCCTCCACCTCAACTGCTGCAGTGGATCGAATCACGGCGGCCGCTTCCACCGCACGTGGCCTTTATTGAAGAACGTTATGTTGCTGAGTCATATCGCCTGATCCTTTCGCTGCTCGCCGCCGATCTGGCGGATGCATCACGCGATGATATGACGGCGCGTTTGCTGGAAAGCGATGAACATCAGGCGCGCGTAAAAATGGATGACCTCCTCAAACCTGTCGATGCCATCGCTGCGCATTTGCCGCCCTCTCTTGCAAAGGATGAAATTGAAAAAGTGCGCCGCCAGCTGCGCATCTTTGGCCTGCAGTCCATGCGTCTGGATTTGCGTGAAGAGTCAGGCCGGTTGAATGACGCGCTTGGCGAAATTCTGCGCGCCCTTGATCTTGCGGATGACTTTTCCTCCATGCCTGAGGACGAAAGATGCACGCTTCTTACGAAGCTTATGGCGGATCCACTGCCCAAGCTTTCCGCACACCCCGGAGTCACTCCCACCGCGGCGGAGACGTGGTCACTGTTCCAACTGATGACGCGTGTGCGCGAAGTCTACGGCGCTGAGTTGTTGGGACCCTTCGTCATCTCGATGTGCCGCTCCGCAGGTGACGTGCTCACGGTGCTGTTGCTGGCCCGCTGGACAGGATGTGATGTTGGTTTGCAGATTGTCCCACTGTTTGAAACCATCGAAGACCTGCGCGCCGCGCCATCGATTCTTGAAACTCTTTATACACTTCCACTGTATCGTGAACATCTTGCGACATGCGAAAACCAACAAATGGTGATGATCGGGTATTCAGACAGCAACAAGGATGGTGGATACGTGACTGCGAACTGGTCGCTGTACCAGGCACAGGAACAGATCACCAGAGTCGCCCGCGACCATAACGTGCTGCAGACGATCTTCCACGGCCGCGGCGGGACGATTGCGCGCGGGGGCGGTCCCGCCAATCACGCCATCCGCGCCCAGCCGGTGGGCAGCATCAAGGGCCGTTTCCGTGTCACGGAACAAGGCGAGATCATTGCTTCACGCTATTCCAACCCCGATCTTGCCCACCGTCACCTTGAACAGATCGCCAGTGCGGTCATCCTGGCCTCTGCGCCGCAAAAAGAAGAACCCATCCCGAAACAATGGCGCACTGCGCTGGATGAAATGTCAAAAGCTGCGCAACAATCTTATCGTACGCTGGTGTACGAAACGCCGGGTTTCATTGAATTCTGGGAATCCGCCACGCCGTTGGATGAGATCAAACGCCTGCAAATCGGTTCGCGCCCCGCGTCGCGTGCCTCGGCCTGCCATGCGCGCAGTGTGCCACGCGGTGCTGCCGCCTGGCCTTGCGCGCGCGCTTGCCGTAGGTTCGCCGCATGATCCTGGTGTCGCAGCTCGGCAAGGCCTTCGGCGGCCGCTCGCTGTTCGCGAACGCGTCGTTCGTGCTCAACGCCGGCTCGCGCTACGGCCTGGTGGGTGC
>JANMSY010000324.1:0-8045 GCA_031389865.1 Anaerolineales bacterium
TGTGACGGTATCCTCCTCCTGCGGTTCGATGACAGCAGGCTCGTCGAGAAACTCAGGCTCAATCACAGGTTCTTCTATTTCTTCCATTTTCCTGGTTCTTGTTGGCATGTTTGGCATTATAACATGCTGGGTTGGATGCCCTGTTTGCTACTTTTGTACCGGGCAGGCGTATGGTATTACGAAGCGCTCCTACTGGCGAACGCAATCAAACTGTTTTTGGAGAAAAAATGACAACCGATACAAAACATCATACCCCCTGGTATCTCTGGCCCTTTGCAGCGATCTGGAAGCTGCTGGCGGTCATCGTTGAAATGACGGGCAGACTCGTGGCCATGATCCTTGGCATTGTGCTTATGATCGTTGGCGTGCTCATCAGTCTGACGATCATCGGTGCGATCGTGGGAGTGCCCCTGGCGGTCGTCGGCCTGCTGTTATTTATTAAGGGAATCTTTTAACAATGCAGGGATGGCATCTGCCATCCCTGCATTGTTTATATTTCTGGCTGGATCCTGCGCCTAAATAACGGCAGCAGGATTCGGTCGCGTAATGAGGCGAGCTTCCTTCGTACCACGGGTATTCGGAAGATCAACAGGATGACAACAACCAATCCATAGATCAACGGGAGGATAATCTCGCCCTGCAGGCGGAAGAAATCTCCTTTTTTGCCCCAGGCATAATGCAACACGGCGAGCGGTGCGATCAGATAGATCATCTGGTGCAGGCGCTTCCAGTTTTTCTTCAGCCGTACCTTCCAGATATCGAATGACGTAAACGCAAGCGGTATCAACATCAGGAAGGCGATGGCGCCGACCACAATGTATGGCTTCTCGAAAATGGTTTGAATGATCAGGCTCCAGGCCAGCCCATAATCGAGATCAACGAATATCAACACGTGAATGCTGGCATAGAGGAACGCATATAAGCCAAGCGCGCGGCGCCGTTTGAGGAGCTCCGACCATTTGAAGAGGGTATTGAGCGGGGTACATGCCAGTGAAAGGACAAGCAATGTGAGAGCGTGCCGGCCAGTGCGCTGTTCCAGCTCCTGGATGGGGTTGGCCGATACATTTCCCGTGAAAAAATCGAACAAAATATGAACGAGAGCAGACCATGCATAAATATGCATGGCAATTTGAAGAGGGGTATGGCGTTTGAAGAATGATTTCATATTGCTGCTCTGGGCGGCGTCCTCGTCGCCGGGGACGGCGGCGGAAGCACTAATAATTCACATCCAGGTCCATGCCCTCGTAGAGAGATGAAACCTGATCTGCGTACCCGTTGAACATCAGTGTCTCACGGCGCTGCAATTCACCGATGCGTCGTTCCGATGCCTGAGACCAGCGCGGGTGCGAGCGGGTGGGATTCACATTGGAATAAAAGCCGTATTCGTTCGGACCGACCATGCCCCATAACGTTGTGGGCTGTTCAGCAACCAACTCTATTTTGACAATGGATTTGATGGATTTGAACCCGTACTTCCACGGGACGACGAGTCGTATCGGCGCGCCACTGGGATTCGGCATGGGCTGCCCGTACAGGCCGGTTGCAAGTATCGTCAGGTCATGCATGGCTTCATCGAGCCGTAATCCTTCCTGATAGGGCCACGGGTAAAACGGGCTTTTCTGCCCGGGCATTTCCTCAGGACGAAGAACCGTTTCAAAGCGCACAAACTTCGCATCCGAAGTGGGCTCCACCTCCTTCAACAGACTCGATAGCGTGAATCCCGTCCACGGGATGACCATGCTCCACGCTTCGACACAGCGTAACCGATATACCCGTTCCTCCTGTGTGAATTTGCCTAGCAGGTCTTCGATGCCATAGGTCTTGGGGTTATTCACCAACCCGGAAACTTCCACAGTCCACGGGTTCGGATTGAATTTCTGCGCCAGCCTGGCCACGCCTTCCTTATCGGTGGTGAATTCGTAGAAGTTATTGTAATTGGTAATATCTTCGAATGAATTCGCGGCATCGCCCAACTCGTCCGCTTTTGCAGGGAAGACAGGCGCTTCGCCCTCAGGGACGGCTGTTCCCGTTGCATCAGGAGCGCACGCGGTCAACAGTGCGGAGCCTGTGACGATGCCCGCGGCTTTGAGAAAATCGCGCCGCGAAAGATATTGCGAATACGGCGTGATCTCCGATGATTTTACCGGGCTGGATTCATATTTGTTATTCATGGCTGCCTCTTTTCATGTGATTACGAGGAATCGTAATCACATTTGTTTTTATAAAATACGGTACTGCAGGCTTACTGATGTGCCCATTCTATGAAAACTTCCTTACGAAAGGATTACGGAATGATGAATAGACTCTAAGGTTTTCTCAGCGTATATCTGAGTCTGATTATGGAATAGTAAAAGTGAATTGCGTGCCCTGGCCTGTTTCGCTTTCCACACGGATATTGCCCCCATGTGCCCGTACGATGCCGCGCGCAATGGCGAGGCCAAGTCCTGCGCCGCCCATGCCGCGGTTGCGCGATTTTTCTCCGCGGTAGAAACGCTCGAAGATGTGCGGGATATCGCGCGTGTGGATGCCTTCGCCTGTGTCGCGCACTGTCACCTCCACGCCCTGGCTTGTTCGCCGCGCATGGACTGTGATCTCACCTCCAGCCTGTGTATGCCGCAGCGCGTTACTGATGAGGTTGTTAAGCACGCGCCCGATTGCCTGTGTATCCATGAAGACGGGGTCAACATCGGGGTCCACACGTCCATCCAGTTTGACGCTTTCTCGATAGGCAAGCTCGGAAAAACTTTCGAGCGTATCTGAAACAAGATCGTTGAGCGACGACTGTGCACGGCTCAATGGAAAGCCGCCTGCGTCCAACTGCGATATCTGGAACAGGTCATCCAACAAGGCAGAGAGCGACATTACATCGCGTTGTGCAGTATGCAGATAGCGCTTCACCATTTCAGGTTCATCCACTACCCCATCTGATAATGCCTCAAGGATGGCGCGCATGGATGCCAGCGGTGTCTGCAGGTCGTGGCTTGCCCATGCCACCAGGTCGCGGCGCAGGTTTTTAAGTTCACGTTGTTTTTGGTCTGCGGCCTGCAGTTGTTCCGCCATTTGGTTGAACGAAACCGAGAGAGCGCTAAGCTCATCGCGCCCGCTGACGGGCACGCGAGTTTGCAAATCTCCTCTTGCCAGTTTTTCCGCGGCGCTCTTCAGGGAAAGGATCCGTTCGGTCACGGTGCTCGAAAAAAAGTAACCCAGGATCATGGCAATGCCGCCTGCGAATACCAGCAGTACAATCGCCAGTAAGAGATCGTGTTCACTGGCGAACATCATCTCTGCAGAGAACCAGACATTAAAAAAGGTAAGGATGCTGGCCAGTGCATATCCGCCGAGTAACGTCCAGTGCAGGGTTGGCGAAGCATTGATCCATCTGAAGCGGTATGCGGCATACCCCGCCAGCGCGGACACAAATGCTGTGATGCCCAGGAATAAAGCCATCAACGCCAGTTCGTCCGAGGGCGGCGACATTAGTAGCTTGAAGATGACCAGTGAGATGGCAAGGATGAAAACGATGCCAAGCACAAGCCGGGCAGGCATGGAGATTTGGGAAGTAAGAGTTTTCATACTGTTTTTTTCGTCTGCATTCCTCGAGCAGCACTTGTCACTCTGCTAAGCGCGAATGCTACTTCACGGTTCAAATTTATAACCAACACCCCACACAGTAAGCAGGCGGGTGGGATGCGATGGGTCAGCTTCCAGTTTTTCGCGCAGCCGACGCACATGAACGGTCACTGTACCGGGGTCAATATATTGGGCTCCGCCCCAGACCCGCTCGAGCAGTTGTTCGCGTGTGAAGACCTGTTTGGGATGCTGCGCCAGAAGATAGAGCATGTCGAACTCCTTGGCGGTGAGTTCGACTTCCGTTTCCTGTACTTTTACGACGCGACTCAAAGGATCAATGCTCAATCCATCAAAGGACACGGCGCGCTCAGGCCCGGCCTCTGCCTGCTCCCGCCCAAGACGCCTCATCACAGCCCGCACGCGGCTCACCAATTCCTGCGGACTGAACGGCTTGACCACGTAATCGTCCGCTCCCATTTCGAGCCCGGCAATGCGGTCCATCTCTTCGCGGCGCGCCGTCAGCATGATGATCGGCACATTGGAACGATCGCGCAGCCAGCGGGTGAGTGAAAGACCGTCCACTTCCGGGAGCATTAAGTCGAGGATCACGAAGTCTGGATTTTGCCTTTGGAAGATGTTCATTGCCTGTCTGCCATCTGAGGCGATCTGAACACTGTAACCTGCGCGTTTGAGATACAGGCTCACCACCTCTGCGATGCTGGCCTCATCTTCCACCACCAGGATGAGAGTTTCATTCATATTTTGAATCATACTCCATTGGGATGGAGGTGGGTGTGACTGTTCAGAAATTCGTAAGATTTCGGTCACAAATTGCGCTTTTTCAAAGGTGGGAAAGCGCAATTTGTGACCGTGGACATTATATATTCCCCCGGCTGCATTGTTCAAGTCTCCAGGGTTTCACGTTGTGCTTCGAGCTGATGATAGGTAAGGATGTGATCGCGCCCCGCATTTTTTGCCGCGTACATGGCACGGTCTGCCGCCCGCAAAATGGATTCACGGTCATCGCCGTTTGAAGGGAAACAGGCGATACCCATCGAAATGGTAATTGCCAGGTGATTGAGCCCATACGGGATCTGAAGAGAGTTGAGGAGGATGCGCAGATCCTGTGCACGCTGGTATGCAGTCTCTATGGCAATATTTGGCATGACCACTACAAACTCTTCTCCTCCAAATCGGCAGGTAAAGTCGCCGCGCCGGTTGCGCGTGGAGAGGGCAGTTGCCAGCGTCTTCAGGATGATATCACCAGCCTCATGACCATAGGTGTCGTTGACCTTTTTGAAATGGTCAATGTCCATCATGATGACACATACGGGATAATCCTCCCGAGTGGCACGTGCCAGTTCACGGTCGAGCGTTTCGTCGAGGTAGCGGCGATTGAAAAGATCAGTGAGCGGATCGCGGATGGCTTGTGAACGCAGTTTGCTCTGCAACAAGCCGATCTCGATCAATTGCGATTGCAGGCGGTCGTTGGCGTGGCGCAGCTTCTTCTCGTCCTGCTTACGGTCCGTCACATCACGGAAAACCATCAGCCTCCCATTCAGGTGCTGGTAATTGTCATATAACGGTGTCATGCGCAGGTCCAGATAGCGAAACGGACTGTTGGGGGTACGCAATTCGGTGGAAGTTTGTTCTCCACTAATCACCAGGTCTGTTTGACCCATCCAGACGTCCAGGGCTTCAGACGCAGGTTTGCCCAAAAGGGATGCAGGCTTGTGGCCCAATATGTGTTCCATCGCGGGGTTAATATCCACAATATGGTTCTGCATATCGAGCACGAGCACGCCGTCACTCATGCTCTCGATGAGACGACTGCGTGCAACCGGAATGATATCCATAAATCGATTGCGGATGACCGAATAGGTGAAAAAGATGCCTGAAAGTCCGAACGTGACAGGGGTCCAATCGAGTTGATCGGGCTTCCTGAAATATTCACAGTACAAGCTCACACCCCAGGGGAATAACGATGCAAGCAGGATGATGCGATATTGATTTTTCAGCAATGGGCTTGAGCGTAACATTCCATAGATAAGCACCGTCAGACCGGCCGCAATTACCATATATGAATACGCTACATTTACCTCATACCAGGGGCCAGGCATGACTTCAAGCGTTGATAAATTGCCTGTTTCAGGCGCAGCAGCGGACTGAGTGACAAGGTTGTGGTAGGTATTCGTCCAAACCATGATCAATATAATGATGGGCTCAACGGCAAGAGCAAACAGAAGATGGCTGCCAAACCAGCCTTCATGATTCGTGTAACTTAATGCAAAAATCAGGAACAGAGTAGGAACAGCGACTACACCGATGTAGATAATATTCGACAATAGTATTTTTACATCTATGGGGAGGGGCAGCAATTTCAGGGCATAGAAGCCTGACCAGACCGTCATCGAAAGCAATAACAGACTTAATGAAAAAGAACCCGGCGCTGTACGCCGCCAGGCGATAACGGATGCAGCCAATGTAAGCAGGGCAGAAATCAACAGGTAAACAGTATAGAGGGGTACATGTGCTAGCATATATTGCCAGGACTTTCAAACTGATTGTAGTACGTCTGTCCTGGGAACCGGCTTGCAGGCGATTAACAACTTTTTAAGGATCACGAATCAAAAAGGCTCTTCGATTTCGAAGCGCCTTTTTTCTCATGCTTCCAGCCACGCCCCTGGCGGCACTATGATCCTAGTCTTTTCCAAACGATTCAAGCGCGGCATCCAGACTTTCATACATGGGCATATTCTGCAGGAAACCGGTCACCCCGAGAACGTTATAGATCTGTGGAGGCGCATTACACAGCTTGAGGTGCGCAACTTTAAAATGATCCTCCTTGGGTGTGAAGATCTGATAAACCTTCTGAAGAGCGCGCATCCCCGCACTCGTGAGCGTATCGAGTTCGCTCATATCTATGAGAAGATAGTGCGCTCCGCCATCGTGCGCTACACGGGCGGATTCAAGCAGTTGTTCCTCGCTTTGTGCATCCAGCCAGCCGCGCAGGTGGAAGACCGTTACTGGCATATCGGCTTGTATTTCTTCGGATGAAATTTTCAGGTCGCTATTCATCATTTGCTCCTTGATTACCTTACACTTTCAAAATCGGGACGCTGATTCACGCTGAAAACGCAGATTTCCCTTTTTGAATCAGCGAAAATCAGCGTTTTTCTGCGTCCCAAAACCATTCTGTAAGGTAATCAGATTTGCTCCTCAATTTTGATAAGCGCTTTGATACCTTAATCATAACACGCACATATCGTGGAAGTTTTCAGGAAAGTTTCACGTACTCCGCACCCACATAGCCGCGTTTGCCATTAGGTTCGCGCACATAGATCCATTGATTGGTTTTGCCCACCTTCTTTTTGGCTTTGCCTGCAGGCTCCACCACAGTTAGTTTTGTGCCGGCCTTGAGGACCATGACCAGGATACCACCTTTCGATGGCGTTTTTCGCAGGCGAAGTCCGCTGGTGCCCACGGCTTCAGAGACCACGAGAGTCAATTTCTTATCCTGAGGGGGTTCTGTTGGCGCGGGTGCCGATGGCGTACCGGGCGTTGGGGATGGAGTGGACGCGGGTACTTCAGGTGTGGATACAGGCACTTCATCCGCAGGGATTGGCACAGGGACCGGGGCTGATTCCGTTACTGGAACGGGAGTGGCCGCTGCCACTTTTTCCAGATACCAGGCTGCGGCAAAACCTTCCCTGCCACCGGGTTCGCGCACTCGTACCCATTGGTTGATGCCGCCCAACTTCGAAGGTCCATCCGATTCGAGCAGGAGGAGCTGCGTTCCCGCCGGGACAGATGCAACCACATTTGCCATGCTGGATGTGTCAATGCTCGAGCGGATGTTCAAGCCCCAGGTGACAGAGTCCTGGACTCTGGCGTAGACTCCGTTGGTCGGTGCGGGGGTCGTTGTTGTCGGAGATGATGGCGTGGATATCGGTCCGCCTGATCCGTAGGCTTCGTAGAGGATAACATGAGAGATGGCGCGCTTGAGAACATTGCCGCGCGCGTAGCGCTTCATCAGTAGATCTTCTTTTGTGATATCAGGCTGGTAGGGCCAGGGGTCGAGCATAAGGTAATCGTCGCCCTTTTTGCCGTAGATCACCACCCAATGCGTTTGAATACCGGGCGCATTATTCGCATCCACCTGCACGATTGCGGGCTGACCCGCCGCGATGGCCGCGTCGATCTGCGCGAGCGGAGCATCACTGGTGGAGCAGGGAATATATGCCTTCAGCGTCACATTGGGGTAGATCTGGCTGACAGTGCCCCAACGAATGCCAGCGCTGGCAAAACCCTGTATATCCTTCAGTTTTTTGTTAAGAGTTTTGGGGGTTTCTGCATAACCATGCCCACTGAGAAGCATGGCAACACTCGTAAGTGCACAACCAACATAGCCAATGGTATCGCTGGGGTCACCAAAGCCAAGAATATCGCTCTTCCAGTGCGGGTCCTGCTGGGAA
>JANMSY010000389.1:0-9127 GCA_031389865.1 Anaerolineales bacterium
AGGTAGGTTACCAATGCCTGGACCGCGGGGGTATCGGTAAAGGCCATCATTGGCTCTACAGCGCCCTGCAAACCCTGGATGCCAGGCATGACGAAGAAGTCATAATCGGTGCCCTGCTTCAGGTCGGGGATCTGCTTCGCAACTTCGCCGCCCGCGAAGCCCGATTGCTTGACCATCATCGCTTCCGGGGGATCATTGAACGGCTTGTAAATAGCCTCAAGGAAGGCAGTGGAAAGCGTGCCCTGCGCGCCGCCCACGGTGTACTTCTCGTCCATGGCCCACTTGCCATAGGTCTCGTACGCCTGCTTGACGCCGGGGTCATCGTACGGAACGCTGCCATCCAGAACGCCAAGGACGAACTCGGGGCCCTGTTGTACCAGCATAATATCCTGAACAAAATCGGTCCCGGTCCAGCCGGTGGCGTCGCCCGATTCCATGCCCATGCTCCAGGGTACATTTCCATCAGCAGCCATTTGCTCGACCAGTGCATCGAGTTCTTCCCAGGTGGTGGGGACTTCATAGCCCAGTGCTTCAAAGTTAGCCGGGCTGTACCAGATGATGGACTTGACGTCCGCCTTGATCGGCAGACCCAGCCACTTTCCATCAATGGTCATTGGGGCAATGAAGAAATCATCATAGCCTGCCGCATCTGCACCAAGGGTGTCCATGGGCTTGAGCTCGTCTTGATACTGCACCAGTTGAGCCACCTGCCAGAAAGCAACATCCGGCGGAGTGCCAGCCTGTACACGTGTATCCAGTAAGGCCTGATCGCGAGTGGATTCCGGCTTGAGCACAATGCCGCAGGCATCGATGAGAGGCTGCAACACCTGATTGAGCGCCTCTTCCTCCACACCAGACCACTGATAGAGCATGCTGATCTCGTCGCCAGATTGTGCACCCTTGCAGTCAATCCCGCCGGCCACGGGGGCTTCGGTCGCCGCCTCAGTAGGGGCTTCTGTTGGAGCTTCGGTTGCAGCCTCGGTCGGGGCTTCTGTCATAACAGGTGGTTCAGTCGCTACGGGAGCTGCCGTTTCGGCTGGGCCGCAGGCTGCCAGGAGCAGCGTGAGAACCAGCAGGGCAACCATGAATCTAATTTTGTACATCTCTTTTCCTCCAAAACAATATAGGATACGCACGTTTTTTGGACCTTTCAATTCTTAAGCATGTTAAGTTTCCGTTCACCTCCTTTGCTAACACGTGTTAGTCGTTGCCGAGCGGGGAAGTCTGTTCA
Source organism: Anaerolineales bacterium (assembly GCA_031389865.1). GTDB lineage: Bacteria > Chloroflexota > Anaerolineae > Anaerolineales > Villigracilaceae > Defluviilinea. The sequence continues at coordinate 1,232 of JANMSY010000389.1, forward strand.
TGAGCCTTCATGAACTATTAAGCTACGCTAGATTGTCTGGTAATAAGTTTGGATTCCAGCAGCAATGAGTTTTCGTGCAAACCTTCACCTTGAATGAGGCGAATCAATCTTTCACCGGCGGCCCAACCCAGGCCGTAGGCAGGCAGATGAACAGTCGTCAGCGGGGGGTCGAAAAACTCTGCCAGGGGGATATCATCGAAACCAACAATTGCAATATCTTCCGGGATGCGGAGCCCGGCCCGTTTGATCGCCAGCATGGCTCCCATCGCGACAACGTCGCTTGCAACAAACACCGCTGTGATCCTGGGCGAAACCTCGAGCAGAGACGCCATGGCGGCAAAACCGCTCGCGGGCGTGTAGTTCCCGTCGCGGATCAGGGAATGATCCACCAGGATGCCTGCGGATTCCAATGCCTGTAAATATCCATTGCGTCTTTGCTGGGCAGATGTGTAGTTCAGGGGGGCGTTTGTAACCATGCCGATGCGTTGATGGCCGAGATCGATCAGGTGCCGCACAGCAGCTTCTGCGCCAGCAGTTGCATTCACATCCACAAAGGGGATCTGGGTCTGAGGCAGCTGTCCCATAAGCATGAGGGGCACCCCTTCCTCGTGCAAATTAATGAGCGCCGTATCATCCTGGCGTGGGCCGGATATTAATATGCCATCCACATGGTTTTCCCGTATCAAGCCTGTGTAGCCTCCTGCATCGTTCGGATCAATAGGCTTCAACAGGACATGAAAACCCTGTTGAAGAGCGGCCTGTTCCACGCCCAACATCACCTGTGGGAGGAATGCATCTGTAAAAACCTGTTCCGGCGACTGGCAAAGGACAAGTCCGATGGTATAAGACTTTCCACTGACCAGCTTTCTGCCGGCAACGTTGGGATGATAGTCAAGCTTGCGGGCCGCATCGAGAACACGCTGACGTGTCACATCACTGATGCTGACACTTGGAACATTATTTAGAACGAATGACACGGTGGTTCGTGATACACCGGCCGTTGTGGCTACATCCTGACTCGTCGAGCGTTTTTTATTTGGCATAAAGATTCTGTTAACACGTGTTACTTACCAGTATAAGTATTTTGGGAGCGTTGTCAAGTAGTTTGAGATTCCCGGCTCGAAATGACCAATCCCACCCCGATCAGGATCCCTCCCAGTAAAAAGAGCGGGGTGATTCTTTCGTCCAGGAATAGCCAGCCCAGGAATGTGCCCACCACTGGCTGTGCAAAAAAAGTCAGGGAAGCCAGACCCGCGTCCACGTAGGCAAACGCAATATTCCACAGTACCATCGCCAGCGCCGTGGATATGATCCCGATAAAGAGCACGCCTGCCACTACGCCCAGGCTGATCTCTCCGACCCCAATCGTGGACAACTCCCATGCGCCAGCGGGAGCCGAGACTGGCAGCCCGCCCAGGAATGCAAGCATGCTGAACAGCAGGATGTCCGTTTTCTGGGTCACCTTGCGCACCAGCACCGAGTACAATGCCCATGTCACGGCCGCGCCGATGAGTGCAAGGTTGCCCATGAACAGGTCCCGGTCCAGCTGCGCGGACCGCGGGTCGATCACCGCGATGACACCCAGCGTCGCCAGAAAAAGCGCAAACAATCTGCGACGCGTTATTTTTTCGTCGAGCAGCATCCATGCGAAGATCAATACGAACGCGGGCGTGGCAGATGTCACCAGGGATCCGTTTGCCGCGGTGGAAAGCTTTGTTCCCAAAAATTGCAGGCTGAGTGAAACGCCGTATCCCACAAAGCCGACACCCAGAACCTGTAGGATTTGTTTTCGTGAAATGTTCGGAAAGCCCTTGATAGAGAGGACGATCGCCAGCGTAATAGCCCCAAGCACAAGCCGGAGTGTTACCAATGAAAATGGGGGAATGATTTCCAGAACAACCTTGCTCACAACATACATCCCGCCCCAAATGCTCGCCGCGCCGAGGCCGCATAGCAAACCGATGATGGTTTTGTTCATAAGGCTGGGATTATAACGGTGTTTCTTTACGTCATTGCAAGCCTTGCGGAAGGGGTGCACTAAAAGGTTGTAGATGAGTCTGCTCCCTGCGCCACCGAGGAGGGCGGCTTGAGCTTATTGACCAACAAACGTTGAGTGCTCCCTGGGGAAGCGATCCCCTATTAAATATGAACAGTTCACTTCTTGATGAAATACGCTGTTTAACGGCGACTGCTTCGCTGCACTGGCAGCCACATGACTATTCGAACGCCTTGCTTTGTCTCATCTTCTTCACTTCCCCTCTGACTTTCTTTCCCTTCAATCTTTTTTCCCTGGAAGCTGCTGTTGGTCTTGTCTTCCTGCGCGCTTTTGGTTTCTTGAAGGCACGTTGGACCAGGTCAACAAAGCGGTGGATGGCATCTTCGCGGTTCTGTTCCTGTGTGCGGAACTTTTTTGCTTCGATCAGGAGAACTCCGTCACCGGTCAGCTTTTTGCCAGCCAGATGTCTCAGTCTTTCCTTTGCATCCGCTGGCAGGGAGGAGTGTTCCACATCAAAGTGCAGTTGCACCGCCGTTGCCACCTTGTTAACATTCTGTCCGCCAGGGCCGGAGGCGCGGATAAAAGCAAGTTCCAGTTCGCTTTCATCGATGGAAAAGGAAGGCGTGATCTGAATCATGACGCAAAGTATAACTCTGAACCCCCTCCGTCGCTTAAGCGACACCTCCCCCATTTTCGTAATTCAGAAAATGGGGGAGGCAGGTGAGGTCAAAACTAGAACATCAAAGCGTTGATCTTGTCGATCATATCGGGAGCAGGCCTCAGGTCCGTTTCTGCGAGGCGGTTGAGCGGTGTGTCGACCAGCTCATACATGTCGGTCAGCGAAGGCCTCTGGGTCTCGATGTAGATCAATCCCGTGGCGAGCCAGTTGTTCTGTGATGCTTCTGCAAGGACGCGCAGGGCCTCGAAGCGGTCGGTGGGATTGTAGCTCTTATCCAGATTCTTCAGAACGATGATCGAACCATCGTGCATGGCAACTTCACGGATCTCACCTTCCTCCATTTCGCGTTCGAGAATGATCTCGTTGCGGGGAGCGATATAGGTGATATCGTGCAGCGGCTCTTCATGATCCTTGCCCCAGGCATACGAGTGATAGGCGTTGTCCTGATTGTTGAATGTCACGCACGGGCTGATGATATCGAGCACCGCGATGCCATTGTGTGACATGGCGGCTTTGATCAATTCCTTCACCTGCTTGGGGTTGCCTGCAAACGAACGCGCTACGAATGTCGCATTGGATACAAGCGCTTCCATGCAGATATCCACCGGCATGTACTGGTTCGCGCCCTGCTTCTTGAGATTGAGTCCCCTTTCAGCAGTGGCCGAAAACTGACCCTTGGTCAGCCCGTACACGCCGTTGTTCTCCACAATGTAGACCATGTTCACATTGCGGCGCATCACATGCTTGAACTGTCCCATGCCAATGCTGGCAGAGTCGCCGTCACCTGAGACGCCGAGACCCTTCAATGTGTGATCGCCAAAGAGGGCACCCGTTGCGATGGACGGCATGCGTCCGTGCAGACTGTTGAAGCCGAATGAACGGTTCAGGAAGTAGGTGGGGCTTTTGCTCGAGCAGCCGATGCCGCTGAACTTGATCATTTCCTCAGGCACAACGTTCAATTCATACATGGCGCTGATGATCTGGTTCGAGATCGAGTTATGTCCGCAGCCCTGGCAGAGTGTGGTGGGGTTTCCGCGGTAATCGTTTTTCACAAGGCCGGCAAGGTTTGCATTTGCAGGTGTGCCAGCCATGGGGAGTGGTTGTGTCATGATCGTACTCCTTTCGCTCTACTAGTTCGTCTCAAGTGTCGTGCCCTGGCCAGTGATGGCTACAGCTTCGATTACAGCCTTGCCGTTGCTGCCATTCGATTTTGCCGGTGGAGCATACTTCGCAAGGATGCCTTCGCGCACCCACTTTGCAGAAGCAGGCATGCCGTCGCCGTAGGCCACAGACCGGAAGTTCGGCGCCTTCTGCGGATACTCAACGGTCAGGATCTGGTTCATCTGTCCATCACGGTTCATTTCAACGACGAAGACCTGATCGTACTTGTTGATAAACTCGGTCACCTGCTGGTTGAAGGGGATGGCACGTATGCGCAGAAAATCCGCCTGGATGCCGTGCTGTGTATCCAGCTGGTGCATGGCTTCCAGGATCGCGGCTTCCGTGGAACCAAAGCCGATGATGCCAATGGTTGCCCCGGGTGTGGTGTGAAGAACAGGAGCGGGTACATACTGGCTGGCAGTCTCGAATTTCTTCTTGAGACGATCCATGTTCCTCAGCCATACAGTTGAATCTTCGCTGTAACGCGCATTCTCATCGTGCCCTGTTCCGCGTGCGAAATACGAGCTCATCGGATGTTTGTTGCCGGGCACAGTGCGGTACGTGATCCCGTCCTGGTCCTTATCGAGATAGCGGCCCCAGCTTCCTTTGAGTTCTTCCAGGTCCTTCTCCCAAATGACCTTGCCGCGGTCCATGGGCGTGTTGGGATACTCAAAGGGTTTGCTCATCCACTGGTTCATGCCCATGTCGAGGTCGCTGAGCACGAAGACCGGCGTCTGTACGCGCTCGGCAACGTCAAAGGCCTTCCAGCCGAATTCAAAACATTCAGCCACATCACCAGGCAATAAAATTACGGACTGTGTATCACCGTGCCCCATGGAATTTGTGAAAGCCAGGTCGCCCTGTGAAGTGCGGGTTGGCAGTCCTGTGGACGGGCCAATGCGCTGCACGTCCCAAACAACGACAGGTACCTCTGCATAATAGGCAAGACCCGCAAATTCCGTCATCAGGCTCAAGCCAGGTCCGGAAGTGGATGTCATCGAGCGCAGTCCGCTCCAGCCAGCGCCGATGGCCATACCGATGGCGGCCAGTTCATCTTCCGCCTGCACGACCGCGTAGGTATGTTTTCCATCTTCACGCTTTCGAAGGGTGGGCAGATAATCGTTCAAGGCTTCGGCCAGGGAGGAGGCAGGCGTGATCGGGTACCAGGCTGTGAACTGCACGCCGCCGAAAATGGAGCCAAGCGCTCCAGCCGTGTTGCCGTCTGCCATGATCATCCCATCGGTCTTGTTCATCGGCTCGAGCAGGAAGGGATCCTTCTTTTCAAGGTTTGCCTTCGCCCATTCCGCGCCAGCCTTGACTGTGTTGAAGTTCATATCGATCGGCTTCTGCTTGCCTTTGAAGTGAAAGTTCAACGCGGCATGGATCTTTTCAAGGTCGACGCCGATCATCTGCGCCAGCGCGCCCACATACACCATGTTGCCAACCAGGTCCCGATAATCAGATGGGACGTTGGGGTCGCTGCGCACGATCTGTTTCACAGGCAGCGGGTAGATCGCCACATCCACGCGGGTGATAGGCTGCTTGATATCGTCAGAGTAGAAGAATGCTCCGCCCGGCGCAACAGACGCAAGGTCGCGCGCGAACGAGTCCGGGTTCATGGCGACGACAATTTCATTGACCTCGTGCCGGGCGATGAAACCATCCTTGTTGGCGCGGATCGTATACCACGTGGGCAGGCCCTGAATATTGGAGGGGAACAGGTTCTTGCCCGAAACAGGAATGCCCATCTTGAAGATGGCGCGCAGGATGGTATTATTGGCTGTTGAGCTGCCTGAGCCGTTCTTGGTGCCAACAGTGATGGAAAAATCGTTTACTACGTTATTCATGTGACTCCTCAATGTGTATGTCATTGCGAGACTGCGGGAGGCCATCTCCAAATAAATGGCTGCCTCTTTTCGAACAGCCTGGCCCGCTTTGCCCGCAAATACATAATGATTACGGTCTCTGATACAAAAGATCGGTATGGGCAATCAGTGCCTCATAGCCGGCCTTGTAATCTCCAATACAAACAGCTTCCACCATTTTCTGGTGATAGCGCCAGACTTCCTGCAAATAGTCATACCCGCCCGCAAATACGTTCAGGCCCACCGCTTCGTAGGCTTCCCAATAGGCTTCGAGGATGCCCGTCACAAATGGGTTCTCGAGGCGGCGGTAGATCAGCAGATGCAGGTTGCGATGTTCCTCATGAGGCACCTGGATCTGTGCACGGTTCAACTTTTCCCAGGCGCGTGCCACCAGGGACTGCATTTCCTGCCTGTCCTCTTCGGTGAGCTTCTCAACTGCCTCATACCAGAAAGCGGATTCAACATGGTTGCGCAACTCGGAATATTTCTGGAAATGTACATCGTTGAGAGCCAGCGCATAGCCAAGGCTTTGCCGTATAGCGGGTGTGAATGAGTATGACCGGCGCCTCGTCCCAAGCCGTGGGCGGACCTCCACCAGGCCAAGCGCACGCGCCACTTCAAGCTGTTCCCGCAGAGAAGCCAGGCTGACGCGTAGTTCCACGCTCAAGTCTTTGAGAGAGGGCAGCCCATCATCCACCTCGCTGTGGGTTGCAAGGTAGCGCAGGAATTCGGAAATATCGGGGGAAATTCGTTCTCTTAGCATAAGTACGATTAATCAGATAAATCGATTCTATGCCTGTCCCCTTAGAAAGTCAATGTGATGAACATTACAATTCGCTTGTGACCTTTGCCTACCTGGCAGCGGTGAGGTCGTCTTTACATCCCCAGCAGGGACATTTCATGCCTCAGCGTGGATTCGAGCCCCTCGCTCAGTGGCCGCGGGCTATAGCCCAGGAAACGCCTTGCCTTGTTGTTATCGCCCCAATATGTCACGCCGGCGATCACCTTCAATCCCTCGGAGGTATAGTTTTCCGGCAGCAGAGAGTCGAACGGTTTCACGAGCAATGACAGGACTTTCATGATCTGATACGGAACAGCCATCGGCGCGCGCTTGCCTGTAATATGGCTGGCAAGCTGAAAGGCATCCCGAAACGTGCATGCCTCCCCCGCAATAATGTACGTTTCGCCGGGCACGCCCTTTTCCATGGCGAGGATGTGAGCACCCGCGGTGTCGTCCACATGTGCCCAACAGATGCCCGCCTGGGTCGGGACCATGGGAAGCGCGCCTCTTAGAAAATCGATCAGGTTCTTCCGCAGCGTGGACGTATCACCGGGACCATAGATGGCACCGGGCATGACAATGACCAGCGGCAGGCCCTTCGCGATGAACTGCTCCGCGACATGATGCGCCTGCGCTTTGGTGCGGTCATAGATGCTGATATGTTTGCCGGTGAACCGGTAGGTCTCGTCCTTGAGCTCGCCTTTGGTATCAGAATTGATGGCGAGTGTGCTGGTGTATACGCCTTTGCGAATGCGCAGTTCCTGCATCAGCTCTAGCACATTGCGCGTGCCCTGCACGTTGACCTTTTCAGCGGGACGGGTATCGTGTGCACCCACCTTGTACCACCCGGCAACATGGAACACGCCATCCACACCCTGCATTGCCCCACGCATGGACTCCTTATCCGTGACGTCGCCGCTGAACAGCCTGACGCCCAGGCTTTGCAGTTCGCTGGCTTTTTGAGGATCGCACACCGACGCGTGGACTTCATGTCCTGCTGCGCGCAATTGCCGTGCCAGCACACCGCCAACGAAGCCTGTGGCCTCAGTGAGGAAGTATTTCATAATAAGTTCTCCGGGTGAGAAAATTTGAATGTCATGTTTGTCTGTGGCTGTATATAACGTAGGATTATGTCACTGTGAGCGCAGCGAAGAGTCTCGTAGTTACCTGAACCTGGCTACCTTTGGTACTCATTGCGTAATCAAAACAATCAAGTTGCCCTTCGCAATCCCGCAGTCGAAGCACGCTGGCTTCATGAAATTAAAAAAGCATCCGCAGAAATACCTTCTTCGGATGCTGTCATCGATTCCTGGAAGTTTTCGCCTACTCAGGCTTGTCGTAATTTTCAAGCACTTCATGGATCTGGTCGAGCAGTTTCTGGATTTCCTTTTTTTCATCCAGCGCCTGATGGAGC
>JANMSY010000392.1:0-3946 GCA_031389865.1 Anaerolineales bacterium
TCGGGAAGTACGATCCGCCTTTAACAGTGGCATCGTTCGCGACGATGAGGACTTCGCGATTGCTGACGCGTCCAATGCCGGTGACAATGCCCGCGCCCGGGGCTGCAAGCGACTCGTCGTCGCTCGCGCTGGTTGATGTGCGTCCTGATGACGCACTCGCCTTGCCTTCGTTGTACATATCGTATGCGGCGAGCGCGGAAAGTTCCAGGAACGGTGAGTCCGGATCAAGCAGGTGTTCGATCCGTTCACGGACAAAGAGTTTGCCCTGTTCTTCCTGTCGCGTGCGATATTTTTCGCCACCGCCTTAAAGGACACCCGCAAAGCGCTCCTTGAGTTCCTGGGCGAGTCTTTTGTGATGTTCGGAGTTTTGTTGGAAGTCAGGGGAGGATAAGTCAATTGAGGAGGAAAGAGTTTCCATGTGGCGAGTGTAGCATAAAACAACCCCCTCTGTCCTTCGGACATCTCCCCCATTTCAAAGTGCGGAAATGGGGGAGAGCGCGAAATCTAAATTTTCATAAATACAGCACATTCTCCTTCCCCCAAATCCGCTTTTGATTTGGGGGAAGGCAAGGAAGGGGGTCACAGTTTCTCCAACATCCTCTCCGCTGCTTCATACGCCACCTTGTAATAATACGGCGGACCATCGCACGTGGCGAGTTTCTTGGCTTCTTCAGCATATCCTTTCGCCTTGGCTTTGTCCTTCTCTTGATCCAACGCGTATTGAGCGAGAAACAGATTCACATCTGCGCCTTGCAGGACGTAGCCGCAGCGCTCGGTGATGAGGATAGCTTCATCGGCGAGAGATTTAGCTTCTTCGTAAATTTTCTGGTCATAGCGTAGGCAAAAGGATATTATGCACCCACTCTTCATCCTTGTGGCTGTAGGAAACAAGAAGGTCGTATTTGAGATCAGTCACTTCCATGGTCAACCTTTCGTAACGTGATGTCGATTTCCTTACTTTAGCACAAAGCTCCTTCTTTGAATCATTCAATTCCCCGGTGTGAACTCAACCAGTTCCAGGATACTTTTCAATGGGATACTGAGTTTTTGCCCGCCTGTCGTATACGACGCAGAATCGATCTGCACGCGGATGAGACCCACATAGGGTTCATACCATTGGGTCGTTTCGACTGTCAGATGTCCACCTGCTCCGCTCCCCAACGTTGCGCTCAGGGTAAAACTGTGGAGAACCTTGAGCGCCTGCGGGAACTCCCCGGCTGGGACGGTCACCGCCTCGCGGGAACCGTCCATTTGGAAGATGAGATCAATCGGGCTGGACGTCAGGAGAAAAAGGTCTGGGGGACCCATTGGGTTTTTGATCTGCGCGTCCTCCTCGGTGAGGTAGTTGGCCTTCCAGTCCAGGACCCAGCCGGTTTCCGCGAAGGAAGCGTGCGCGGGTGCGTAGATTCCGGTATCGTGGTAGGTGTTAATGAATTTGTTCAGAAGATCTGCGAAGAGCATATCCATCACAAAGAGCGGGAAGTCCTCGATGACTCCGTTCAGACAGACAACCCGTTCCCGGACGGATTTATCCTGATCCCCGAACTCGACCAACATGAGGATGTTGCCGGCATCCTGCCTCTCCACTGCCCGCAGGTTGTATAGTTTCTCCCCATTATCCGTCGTCACCCGGTATGTCCAGTGATTACCGACCGCCAGCGGCACGAGCGGATTGTCACACGGTCCGTTTGGGACGGGTGTTGGAGAAGGCGTCACTGTGGGGGACGGCGTGATGGTGGGAATGGATGTCGCTGTGCTCGCTGCTGTTGGTGCCTGGGATGGAGGAACTGCGGGAGCACAAGCCGTCAGAATGAAAACAAAAATGAGCAATGCAACTTTTCTCATCTCATCCTCCTCGTTTGCAAAAGGAAAACCAATTCCGACATAAACACTGTAGCATGGGTTATGCTTCGCACAAAGTGAAGAATGTCTTACTTAAACGTGATACGATTCCGCCATGAGCTTCAACTTCTCAAACATCACCGACGACCTTTTCATCGGTACAACGCCTTTGGTACGGGATTACGATGGTCTGCGTGAGCTGGAGATACGGCTTATCATCAACATGCGCCTGACCCGTAGTCCCTACCCCGACCCGCATCAGACGCCGATTCGATTACTCTGGCTTCGCACGATCGACAGTCCGTTCTTTCCCATCCCCGTCGCCAAGTTGATCCTCGGTGCGCAAACCGCGCTCAAAACGATCCAGGCCGGCGGAAAGGTCTATGTTCACTGTGCATATGGACGTCACCGCGGCGTGACAATGGGTGCGTGTGTCCTTATTGCGCAGGGCTACAAGCCTGAAGATGCAATGAAGCTGATCTCCGAGCGCAGGCTGGTCGCTGACCCGAATGCCTATTACATCCGTCCGCGCATTATGCAGTTTGCACGTCAATGGAATACGATGTAGGAGATGGTAGCTGCCGTCCCCTACGTTGATCGAATTTCAGCCCCTCGACTCGATACCCCCAACTGGAAGATTCTCGAAGACAAACCCGCCTGCTCAAAGGCACGCTTTGCCGCGGAGCCGATCACATCTCCTTGTGGACCGCTTGATTCCGTTTGGGAGAACGCGATCAAGCTGGGACCGGCTCCCGATAATGCCGCCGCGCCCGCCATTTTCATTGCACTCATTGCCTGCTCTGCACCCGGGATTAGCGGTATGCGATACTGCTGATGCAGCCGATCGGTCATCGCCTCGCCAAGCAGACTCAAATCCCCGGTGCGCAGGGCCTCCGTCACCAACAGCGCGCGGCTGATGTTATGGACCGCGTCCTTCCTATCCACTTGTTTGGGTAATGAATTGCGCGCCTCTCTTGTGGGGAAATGGAAATCGGGAACAATCACTGTTATGTGTATGGGCGCAATTGGCAATCTTCGTGCAATAACTTTCCCGTCATTCAATGTCGAAACAACCAGTCCGCCCATCAACGCGGGTGCAACATTATCCGAATGTCCCTCGATCTCAGTGGCAAGAGTTAATATTTCTTCGTCCAAAAGCCTGGACTCGGTCAAAGCGTTTGCGGCAAGCAAGCCTGTCAACGTAGCCGCGGCGGAGGAGCCCAACCCTGATCCGAGCGGAATCTGGTTAATACAGCGCACGTGTAGTGGCGGAAGCTCTTTTCCGACGCGTTTTGCCAGCGTCTGTGCGGCGCGTAAAATTAAATTATTCCTGCCCGGAGAAAGTTTTCCCTTCCCTTCGCCTTCGACATACACAATGAAATCATCCGCCAACTCAAATGTGGACTCGTTCCATAAATCCAACGCAAGACCCAGGGCATCAAACCCGGGTCCAAGGTTGGCAGAGGTGGCAGGGACTTTGATGGTGATGGTCATAATTTGATTTATGTCGTTGCGAGCGTAGTGAAGCAATCTCCCCATAAACGGGATACTTTTGTTTTGAGAAGATTGCTTCGTCGGGAGAAATGCCCTCCTCGCAACGACATGTCAGTTACCTCAATATTATTTCTTCCAATGCATCCAGCTTCGGCGGCACGACTTGCAGCTTCTGCATATCTTTTGTAATGATGTCGGGGTCTTTCAATCCATGCCCCGTGCAGACCGCAACGACGCGTTTGCCTTTAGGATTCAACTTTCCATTTTCCATTTCTATCGCGAAACCTGCAAGCCCTGCGGCGGAGGCAGGCTCCACCCAGATCCCTTCGAGCGTTGCCAGCATCTTTTGCATGTTTAAAATTTGTTCATCGGTTGCGGCGATGATCCGCCCGTTGGATTCTTCCGCAGCTTGCATGGCCTGCTCGCCGCGCGCCGGTTTTCCAATTCGGATCGCGGTGGCGACAGTTTCAGGGTTCTCGATGGGATGTCCCACTACAAGTGGCGCGGACCCCGCCGCCTGGACTCCCAATATCTGCGGCAGGCCAGTTGATTTCAATTCATTGTATTGTTTAAACCCCGCCCAATAGGAGGTAATATTTCCTGCATTGCC
>JANMSY010000429.1:0-5278 GCA_031389865.1 Anaerolineales bacterium
GTTATGCTTTTGAAAAGATCGGGCTGATCCGTGTGGAGATCGTCATTGCGCCTGAAAATAAAGCGAGCATACGCGTGGCCGAAAAAGTCAGTGCGCACTACGAAGGGATTCTGCGTAACCGCATGGTCGTGGGCAGGGAGATCTATGATGCACACATGTATTCACTCACCCCGCAGGATTTTGGTCTGATCACACACGTATAGGTTTTGTACAGAATAGCCAATAATCGCCTACAATGTTAAACAAAAAAGGCTGACGGATGTCAACCTTTTTGATTCATGATCTGTTCCAGCGCGTTCCTGAAAACCTCATAGGGTTGCGCGCCGACCACTGCGTAGCGATCATTGATCACATAGGTCGGCACCCCTGTCACGCCGACCTATGTGCCCAGCGGACCTGCTCCGCGACGAATTCAGTATATTGGTTGCTTTCAACAACCTGCTGCATGTCGTCTGCGTCCAAACCAACTTCTGCTGCAGCCGAGCGAAGTACGTCCCATTTGCTGGGGTCCTGTCCATCCACATAGACGTTGCGAAAGACAACCTTATGGAACTCAAGCACTTTGCCCTGCTCACGGGCGTACTCGGTGGCTTCATGCGCGAGGCGAGTATTATAGATGCGTTCCGTGGACTTGAAGTCCATACCATGGGAGCGGGCAATCGAAAGCAGCCGCTCCTCTGACCCATTGGTACGGGCGCGCGTGACGTACTCAGGCAGTTCCAATCCCTCAGGCGGAGTATCGGACCGCCACTCCAGCTCGATGTTGTATTCTTCTTTTAGCCTCTCGACCACACCCTGGCCGACATAACACCACGGTCATATGTAATCGGAGAAAATCGTCAGCTTGAAATCCATTTGTTTAAGGGACTCAGTTTCACTATTCATTATTCATTTGATACGGGGTGGAGGGTCAGGAGCACACCGTTTTGTGACGGATCATGGACCAGGAGTCCATCATCCGTTTCATGGGAGGGAATTCCTGCCGCGTCCACGCGACCGATGACCTGGTCCAGAGATTCTTGATCCGGGAGTTCCACTGTCATGTAACGCAGACCGACCGCGTCAGCTGGAGGAGCGTCTTCGCCCTGCCATGTGTTCAGGCCAAGATGATGGTGATACCCACCCGCAGAGACAAACGCCATTCGGAACGCCTTTGCCACACCCATCAGGTCAAAGCCGATGATGCCGTGATAGAAATCCACCGCCTCAGCCATGTTGCGAACATGCAGGTGGACGTGCCCGACGCGCGTGTCAGGCGGGATGGGCTGCTCGAGACGATCGTCTCCGTTGAGCTGTTTGAACAGCGCATCGACATCGAGCGGCTCACGTCCGCTGCTCAAGGAACCGTCGGCACGGCGTGTGATGTATTCACCGTTTGCAAGGGTCCATGTGCCATCTTCAGGCGACTCTGCATACAGTTCGATGCCGTTGCCTTCGACATCATCAAGATAGGTGGTCTTGGTCATGATGTGATCGGTGGGATGGTTTTCGTAACGCAATGCATACAGACGTGCGATGGCACGTGCAAGCTCTTTTCGATCGGGGAACAGGATGGCAAAGTGATACAGGCCGGTGACGCCGCGATATCTTTTTAGATTGGGCTCTTCTGTTAATCGTAACAGGTCTGCACCGCCGGCTCCGAGGCCGGCCCTGTTTCCCTCACGCCAGTGGAGTTTGAATCCAAGTGCCTGCGTATAGAACGCGATCTGGTTATCAAGGCTCGCAACCGCGAGCGCAACATGTCCCATACGCGTGGCCGGATGGATGGAAAAGTCAGTCTTTAACGTTTCTTTTTGAGTGTTCATTTCTTTCCTTATATTAAAAGCCACAGTTTGCAGGGTTAGGACTATGTATCGTTTTGTTTAATTACCTGTTGATTTTTTCTAACCACAAAGGACACCAGGGAGCACAAAGGTTAAAGCTTAAAGCTTTTCTTTGTGCCCCTTCGTGAGCCTTTGTGGTAGAGAGTTCTTTATCCGAGAATCTTGACTGCGCTGCCCTAATGGGTGCCGAGTGTGCAGAAAGCTGCATGCCTTCGATCTGGCGGGCACGGCTCAAGGGGCCGGTGTCAACGGGGCGCATACCGGCATCCCTGACGAGTTCAGCAACCCTGCTCTTTGCATCAGCGTCATCGCCTGCCGTCAAATACATGGCAGCCAACAATCCCTGTGCGATCCAAAGTGCAATGTTCATCTTGACTCTCCTCCACCGATCTGGTATTATACATCTGTTGCCTAAACAACAGATGTTGTCTAATTTACCGCCCTTACCCATTTGGGTCAACCACCAAAACCCCAGATGTGTTGGGTAAGCAACACTGGAGCCAATATGTTGTCTACTTTCCCGCAAGAAAAACTCGACCCCCGCGTCAAACGGACCCGAAGCCTGCTCGAACAATCCTTTATGGATGTCGTGGCTCAAAAGGGATTCCAGTCGGTCTCTGTGCAGGACATCACCGACAAGGCTGGTGTCAACCGCACTACTTTCTACGCTCATTTCCCCGACAAATACGCCCTGCTCGATTACAGCGTCCGCCAGGGATTCAGGCAGGAGCTTGAAAAGCGCACCTTGAATGTGTGCACATTCAGCATGGATAACCTGCGGGCCCTGATCGTCACGGTTTGTGAATTTATCTCAAATGCAAGCTCGCATTGCAATCCCTCATCATCTCAATTCGAGTCGGTCATGGAAACACAGGTCAAAGCCCAGGTGCAGGAATTGATCCAAAACTGGATCCAAAAGCTGGGTACAGACGCAGACCCGAAGATCGCGGCCACTGCAGCGAGCTGGGCGATCTATGGTCTTGCGCAGCAATGGAGTCATGACAGAAACAAGAAACGCCCTTCGGCTGAAAAATTCGCTGATCAGATCCTGCCGCTTATCGCAGGAAATTTAAGTCTGGCGCAGCCGGTATAACATCCATGACTCAACGCGCTACATTCCCCGTGACAGTGCACTTATTTTTCTTTCGAGGCCATCGGGTACTCTTGTCCCGTCGCTTCAACACCGGCTACGCGGACGGACAGTACAGTGTCCCTGCCGGACATTTGGACGGAGGCGAAACGGTTCTGGCTGCGGCCGCCCGTGAAGCGCAGGAGGAAGTCGGCGTTCAGCTCGAAGCGGATTGCATCCACTATTCAAGCGTGATGCACCGCCTGGATGGAGTGGAACGCGTGGATTTCTTTGTGAGTGTCAGTGAGTGGATGGATGAACCCGTCAACGCAGAGCCTGATAAATGTGACGATCTGCGATGGGTGGATATCAATGATCTGCCAGTGAATACCATCCCCTATATCAAGAAAGCGTTGCACAATCATCTGAATGGCATCAAGTTCGACGAATTCGGCTGGTAGGATGTTGATTTTTATTCGATGCCGCTTAGAAAGTCCTCCTTGCGGCGCCGGTGATAAAGACCTTTGTTTTTATACATTTCATGGTCTGCCAGGCTGATCACCCTCTCCAATGTAAGACCCGCCTCGCTGACTGCCTCTCCCATCGAAAGGCTTAACTCCGGTTCCCCGTAATATTTATTGTTCACCGTCACAAATGACTGAATGCGCTCCATCAACTCCTGGGCAAGTTGCAGTGTTGTATCAGGCATGATGACAATGAACTCATCGCCGCCAATGCGCGCAGTGATGTACTTCTCATCAATGCTGGCTTTGAGCACCTCTGCAGTACGGCGGATCAATTTATCGCCTGTATGATGGCCAAACATATCATTTGCGGCCTTCAAGTAGTTCAGATCAATAATGATCACGCAGACGGGATCACGGCGGTGGATCTCCATCTTTTCGAGCGTCTCCTCGAAAAAGGCGCGGTTGTACAGCCCGGTCATCACATCATGCGTACCCAGATATCGCAGATATTGCTCCGCTTTTTTGCGGGCGGTTACATCCTGCAATGCAACAAGCACCCAGCTAAAATCACTCTCGGAACCCGGCATCAGAGTCCATGCCAGTTGGACATGGACGGGCTGGCCTGAAAGAGAAAAATTTACGCTTTCACGGTCGAAAAATGTTTTTCCTTCCCACATATCCGCAAGCTCATCTGCAAAGTGATCCTTTGTGTCATCACGAAATACCTGATCGAGATTGGCAAGCAGTGTCTCTTTATCACGAGCTTCAAATAGATCAAGTGTTTTCTGATTTACGCCAAGGATGCGGATCATGCCCATGAAATGGTCCACAGCTTTCGGGTCTGAAGCCAGGTATGCCCGAATGTCCATCACACCTTCGGCGCGCAGCCTGTCAAATTCCTTTTTGATCGCCGTGTAATCCTCCTCCCATAACGAGATGGGGGCATGGGTAAAAAGATGATGGAAGCGCGTCTCTGCCTTCCTGAGCGCGGTGATATTTTCGATGGATACCAGTACGCACTCCCAGCTGGATTCACATTTGGGCAAAATACGCCAGTGCATGCGGATGTGGAGCGGTTCGCCGTCCAGCCGATAATTGACCCCGTCTGCAGACCCTTCCAGCTCACCGTTCCATAATGCCATTAATTCCGAGCGGAAATGAACGCGCATTTCATCGCGGAATATCTTATCGAGGTTTGAAAGCAACTCCGTTTCAGAACCGGCTCCGAACATAGCAAGCGTTTCATGATTGACATGCGTCACCTTGATGCGCCGCATGTTATTTTCGATTTCTTCAGGATGGTCATCCAGGTAATGCACGAGATCCGTAACCCCATTCGCGCGTAGACTGTCCAGGAATTCCTTGATCCCGCTGTAGTCCTCCTCCCAGAGCGAGATGGGGGCATATTCAAACAGATCCCTGAAACGATCCCCTCTCTTTTCTTTCGGCATGCGACTCTCCTTTGACAGCTTGGGTATATTATACAGCCCGTATAGACATCAACCCCTCGTGCAGACAGCAAAACACCGCAAAATCACAAAACCGTAAATTGCGGTAAGATTTCCCAATGGGATATTTGCTTCTTGAAGGCGGAGCCGAGTTCGGCGGCAGTATGCGCGAGCCTGATCTACAAGCCATCGAGCTGGCTGGCGGATTCAGCGCGCCGATCCGCATCATTCCCACTGCCGCGGCGCCCGATCACAACCACCAGCGTGCCGGGAATAATGGGATTCGCTGGTTTCAAAGTTTGGGTGCAAAGGACGTGCTTTCGGTTTCATTACTCAGCAGGATAAGAGCTGATGATAAAAAGATCGCCCAGTCGTTACGGGATGCAAAACTCATTTATATGCTTGGTGGCTTCACACATTATCTCAGTCAGACGTTGAAGGATAGTCTGGCCTGGGAGGCCGCACTGGAGG
>JANMSY010000060.1:0-13566 GCA_031389865.1 Anaerolineales bacterium
CTATGATCCCCGCCGAGCACAAGTGGAAAATGCCCGCCTTGCATGGAAGTTGCAACCGCGCCCGCAACACGCCGTGCCATTGGGATGATGCAGTCAATATACTTAAGTCTGGGATCGGTAATGCGGCATGTTTCCTGGATGGGCACATCAATGTTGCCTCCATCGTCGAGCATATGCCCCAGCTCTTCCAGTTTGCTGTGGAGGTGGGCATAACGGATGGCGCTGGGGCCCATATCCACACCGCGGCGGTCCGCACCCAGATCAATGGGCACACCGATAATATCAATTTGCATTCATATCTCCTCTGATTGAACAGTTCTCTCGGAATCGCCGTGATGCTCGGCTGAATTGACAAATCCAGCCGCCAGATTCGGGGCAAATGCCAGTGTATTTCCTGCATGGACGGGATTTGGCAATCCCTTGTTAGCAGAATCACGGCAACTCCCAATGAGCCGATTGAACAAGGGCGGACCCGCCGTCCGCCCTTGCAGGTTCGGCGATCATCCTACTATGCGGTCCTGTAGTAACCAACATCGACCGAATAGACCTGTCCGCGTTTGATGACCTGCCTGACGAGGTTCGTCCCATAGCGGTATCCAATATGACGATAGTCGGGCACAGACATGATCAACATGTCCGCCTGTTTACCGACTTCGATGGAACCGATCGTACCGGACCTGCGGATCGCATGGGCGGAATTGATCGTTGAGGCGGCGATGGCCTGGGCAGGAGTCAATTTCATATAACGACACGCCAGGGCAATTGCGAACTGCATTGATTCATTCCAGGACGTGCCCGGGTTGCAGTCTGTTGCCAGTGCAAGGATTGCATCCGCCTCGATCAACTTGTGAGCAGGGGTATAGTCTTTTTCAGCAAGTCCGAACGGTGTACAGGGCAATGCCACAGCAACAGTATCCGATTTTCCAAGAGCGATGATGTCTGCATCGGAGGTCTTCACCAGATGATCTGCAGACGCCGCGCCCAACTCGGCAGCGAGCGACGCGCCCCCAATGTTCCCAAACTCATCAGCGTGGATCTTCAGTGGGAATCCCAGAGAACGGGCCTTTGTCAGGATTTGACGCGATTGTTCAAGGTTAAAGGCTTTATCCTCGCAGAAAACATCCACAAATGGAAGAGAGAGCCGCGGCGCGTGAGTCTCCCACCATTCCTTGAGCATCGGCAGCATTGTCTCGCAAACGAGATCGGTGTACCCCTGAGGGTGATCCTTATATTCAGGTGCGATGGCATGCGCGCCGAGGAAGGTGAAAGACAGGTCAAGCGGAGTCTCATCGTTCAGAGCAAGCAGGGCCTTGAGCAGGCGAAGCTCCGTTGCGGTCTGCAGCCCGTACCCCGTTTTGGCTTCGACGGTAGTGGTGCCATGCGCGAACATGCGCAGCAGCCGTGGGCGTGTCTGCGAAATGAGCGTTTCAATGGATGCCGTGCGCGTTGCCCGGACCGTGGAGAGGATCCCGCCTCCCGAGGCCAAAATATCGAGATACGCGGCTCCCGCCATCTTCATCTCGAATTCGTTGGCGCGGTCACCTCCCCAAATGACGTGCGTATGCGGGTCCACGAAACCCGGCATAAGGACACAGCCATTCGCGTCCAGAGTCGGCTCGTTGGGATAGGATGCCCTGAGCTCAGGTGTCGTGCCGACCGCGACAATCCTTTCATCGCGCACAACGACCGCGCCGTTTTCGATGAGGCCGAGGGTACCGAGGGCATGTCCGCGCTGCGGTCCGCCTGCGAGGGTGAGGAGTTGAGAGGAGGAGTGAATGAGCATTTTCGTAATTGGTAGGTAGAGACTGGAGATTTATTGGTGATGTTATTTAACCACAGATGAGGGAAATATTAATATGATGTGCGACCAATCAAATGACATTGTACTCTTAACTCGATTATGGGTTATGTTATTAGAATTCTGCGAGATCAAAATCCACTTCGAAATCGAAGCGGATTTTTGTAAGATTTTGTTTCCCTTTGCGTATTCTATAATGGAAGTACACACCTAACGGGAGATATTTTGAGTATCCTTCATCGCTTTCGTCAAACTGCAATCTCTACACCTGCGGGTTTTAGCAGAATGTATGACCGAAACCAATTATCCGTCTTCCGCTATATATATAGCATCATTGGTGGGCCGTCAGCTGATGCCGAAGATCTTACTGCAGAGACATTTATCCGTGCCTGGAAGGCACGTCATACGTTTGAAGGTGATGTAGACACAGCCATCAGATGGCTGATTGGTATTGCAAAAAGAGTGGCAATCGATGATCACCGCCGTAAAGCGATCCGAAAAACATCCAGCCTACATTCCAATCTCAAGATTGAAACTACAACCGAGGAAGAAATTCTCATCCTCCAACAAAAACAGGAATTGTTAAATTTGTTGAAGGAGCTGCCAACTGACCAACGGGAAATTCTGGTATTGCGCTACATGCTGGGATGGAAAGTCAACCAGATTGCAGTTCACATGGGGTTAACCGAAAATCACGTATCTGTAATTATCCATCGCACCCTCGCGGACTTGCGCGAACAATGGACGTTCTAGTCCCAAGGAAAATCTTATGAAATCCGCATCGACTGAATCTCAAATGGAAGCCATGCTTGAAAATCTGCCGCCCGACGTTGGTCCGCGGCTTGAACAACAACTTTCATCCGCTCCCTGGACCCCGCGAGGTGTCAAACGACGTCGGGTCTTTATCGGAATATATTTATCAATCATTCTACTTGTTGCTCTTGTGGGCCTAACCCCGCAGGGACGCGCCTTTGCTCAAAACATCTTCAAATTCTTTACAACGACAGATCAATCCTCCTTTCCATTGTCGGAAGAGGAGATCAATGATCTCTATGCACCCATTCCCACCTATGCATTATCACTTGTCGAAGTCACTCCTTTACCTCCCCAGCCAGACGATTGTCCAAATCCTGATGGAACAGAAACATATGAATGTGAAATCAAACAGGCTGAGAATGAGTTGAATATGGATCTTAAGGAATTTTCAGAGCCGCCTCCCATCTGGAAGTTCGTTGAAGTGCAGGCATTATCAAATACTTCATCAAGCCTTACTAATGATATTGGGGAAATTACGTATGCGACTTCCAGTGGTTATCTCATTCTGAGACAAGGGAATGGCGATTTCCCTCCAGACAGAGTTCTCTCGTCGGCAATTGAGCAGGTAAAAATTGGTGAGTATTACGGTGAATATGTAGATGGCCTTTTTGGAGTGAGGAATGGTGACACGAATCTTAGTTGGGATGCCGTGGGGGCAGATCAGCGGATCCGCTGGAGGGAGGGTGAGCGATGGTTTGAAATTTTCGCATCGGTTGGTCCGGGAACATCTGGATATCTGGACAAGCAGGCCCTGATTTCCCTGGCATCAAGCATGGTCTATCAGCCCGAGAACCGCGAAGAAACTGCCCAAGTTGACTTTGATTTCATCCCAAACATTCCGCTAGCCGAGAAGATCTGCGTGTGCGATATCCTGCAACCTGGCAAACTGCCAAATGATAATACGCACTTTGACTATGTCAGATATGATCCCGAGCGAAAGAGCATCACCCTTCACTACGGTTATCGTGCCCTGCGTATTGTCCAGACCCCGCTTGAAAGCGCTATCATAAGGGATTTGGATAGCTACAAAAATGTTGACACTGTCAGAGTTGGAGATGCTGTAGGGCAGTTCGGGATCAGCCCGGCACAAAAAACCATATGGGAAAGCGCCACTCCTCCGGTTTTCACAACCAACAACTCGTATTCCGTTTTGCTTTGGAAAAAAGATGGCATGATGTATCAAATCTATTTCGATCAAAGCTTTAGCGGCGGAGGGCAGCTGACAAAAGAGCAGATGATAGAAATCGGAGAAAGCTTGCGATAGTTTAAAACACAAGCCGCCCTGCAAAGAGCGGCTCATTCTATTATGCCTTCTTCAACATATACGACATAATACTTCCCCTTGTTGGCGGCATTTCGTAGACAAAGATCAGTGCACGCTCATCCAGGACAGACGGTTCCCATTCGGGGAAATCAGCGGAGATCGAGACCAGCCGTGCGCCCGTTTTCATCTGTGTTTCCAGATGGGGAGCGAGTTTCATCACTTCCCTTGAAGTGGCATAAATGAAAACAACATCTGCATCATGTAAATCCGCTTTGTAGAAATTTCCCCAACGAATTTCGATTTGATTCCCAAATCCGCTGGCGAGGGCGCGCAGCCAGATCAACGCGCATTGGATGGGGCCAACTTCTATGCCAACTGCTTTTGCGCCAAAATCACGCGCCGCGATGAAGAGAACGCGTCCGTCACCTGCGCCGAGATCATAAAGAGTCTCGTTCGGCTGGAGATTTGCCAGCGTCAATGCCTTATGGATACGCTCAGGCTTCGTTGGCACGGACGGAAGTCCGTAGAACGCGGGAATCAGAAACCAGAATAGGCCCACGACCAAAAGAAGCAGGCTGAATCCGAGAGCCAGCAGGACGATCATGCTTCACTTCTCCCATCTCTTCGCCCAAACCAGGCAAGGATGCGCGGAATGATCACGATCCTTTGGGTCAATTCGCCGAGTGCGAATAACGCAAATATATTGAACACGATCGCGATCAACGTCACAGGCAGAAAACCAAACTTCTGATAGATAAACGTAGCGAGCAATGCGCCGATCATGCGTCCCAGCGCATGTCCCATCACGTTAAAAGATAACATTGTCGCCCGCAGGCCGGGCATGACCTCGGTCATCAACGGGATGTGACTCACCATCACATATTCGAACGTGATGTAAAAAAGGAACAACCCAACCAGCGCGCCGACTTCTGTAGTACCGACGATGGGCAGCAATAACGCGGCGAGTGCATTACCCGTCAGCCCCAGTACCAGCGCGCGCGGCTTGCCGAGTCGGTCTGTGGTCAATGCCACGAGTCCCTCTCCACCCAATTCTGATATTCCAATCACGGCCGAGGCACCTGCGAGGGCGGCGATCTTCAACCCAAATGAGTCTTCAAGCCACAC
Organism: Anaerolineales bacterium; assembly: GCA_031389865.1. GTDB lineage: Bacteria > Chloroflexota > Anaerolineae > Anaerolineales > Villigracilaceae > Defluviilinea. The sequence goes on from JANMSY010000060.1 coordinate 5,004, forward strand.
GCCGAAGATCAGATTGACCAGTTCATTGGCAGCGCTTGCCCACAACGCAATTGATATCCCTGCGAGCGCGGGAATATTCGTCAGCACCGCGCGGAAATTTTTGACGGATTCATTCGTCGCCCTGGAAGGAGGCGTACGCGGGACCATCTGCCAGACGACCACGAACATGACCAGTCCCAATCCCGCCAAGAGAGGGAATGGAGCGTTCCACCCGTAGGCTGCGATGAGGTATCCTGCCAGCGGAACCCCGGCGATGAAGGCCAGCGACCATGCCACCTCCGTGACCGCCAGCGCAGTGCCGCGTCTTTCGTATGGGATGCGGTCACCGAAGTAGGCCTGCATGGAAGGGTCGAAAAGATATTTGGAGAGGATGGCAAGCAGGACCGCAATGCTGAACGTGATAAAGGTTGGGTGGAAGGCGACCAGCCCCATGCCGACGGTGAAGAGGAAAACACCTGACAGCATTCCAAACCTGCGGCCGCGATGATCGGCAATCGAACCAAATATCGGCGCGAAGACCCCCACGAATGAACGCGCCGTGACAACGAAGGACAGGGTTGTGAGGTCCACGCCGAGGCCGCGTGCAAAGACCGCCAGAAACGGATACACCATCCTGTGCATGGTATTCAGGATGGTGCGGAGGAACACAAAAACGAGAAGTTGAAAGCGAAGACGCATATTTTTAACGCGGGAAAGAATACCACAAAAGCTGAACCGGGAAAGTGATGTTATCTTCAGCCAATGCACACTCTGCGGTCAATGTGCTGGCGGTTGCCCGGAGGGTATAGATATGCTGTCCATTATGCGATCCATTCGTACGATGGGAAGTACCGCCGGAGTTGCACCCAGGGACTCTGTCACGCCCGTGGATGGTAATCATCAAAAATAGAAACGCAATTACTACAAGTCATCTCAAAAATGGCATGTCACTCTCCCGAAGAACGTCGGGACGACGTGAGTGAGCGTTCGTCGCGACCGAAGAGTCTAGTACTTTCAGAATTAGAGATCCTTCGCGGAGTTTATCCTGAGCCAGGCCGAAGGGCTCAGGATGACATTTTGAGACAAATTCTAATTACTTGCCCAAGTTGGTAACTGAAACTACTGAATTTTGAATTAATAACTTCCACCAAGTCTATGTCGTTGCGAGCGCACTTTGCGAAGCAATCTCCTGTTTTCAACCAATTTTGCGGCTGAATTGAGCCTTGAGATTGCTCACCTGCACTGCACCAAACGCAGTGCGGTGCAAGTGTCGTCGGGAAAAGCGCCCTCGCCGTTTGAGGCTCGTCGCAAAGACATAAAAAACGGAAATTATTTTTTCAAACATCAGTAATACTTAACCTGGATGAATCAAAAAATGCGCCTTATTAGCGCATTTTTTGATTCATCCTATTAGGCAGGTTTTTTATCAAAACTTAGAAATACCCTGGTGAGAAAATAGGCGGCGAGCAAGGTGAACGCGATCAAAGCAAGGAAGAAGCCGATGATGGAATAGTTTCCCGAATTGAAGATCGGCGACGGAGGCGGGTGCATGACGTTGTCAGCCGTTGCAAAGATCAGGCGCAATACAACGATGAAGAGGATGTTCGCGACGGATGTGATCCAGCTTGTGTTGATCAGCCAGAGACCCACCTGCAACAGCACGCCTGTCACGGCGAAGATCATCGCCAGGCGGAAGCGCGGCTCGGCAAGGAAGAGGCCGTTCCAATTGGAATCCATGGCCCAGAGCGAAAGCGGAAGATAGGTTACCCAGAAGAAGATGCCTGTGCGCCCGAGCGCGGCAGACCATTGATGGAAGATGTCGCGTTTTGTGATGAGGGCGATCACGCCTGCCAGCGCCGCGGCGAGAAACGCCAGTTCTGCACTGAGCACCCATGCCCCGTGCAGATATACAATCCGCACATTGGAGCCAAGCGATTTCTCTTCGGGCCCGAACAAAGCCAGAAGAGCAATACCAATTACAGTGGCAATGAAGAAGATGAGAGAAGTTTTGATTTTCGACATTGCACCATTTTACTCGATGGCATGTCGCTGCGCGTCTTCGAGAAATCTCAAGAGTGGATAATTGTGTGGGCTTGCCCAATAGTTTCACCACGGAGTACACGGAGAACACAGAGAAAACCTCCTACATTCTCCGTGAGCTCTGTGTTCTCCCCCGGCACCACCCCAGCGGGGCTGGTGTGTGGTGAGAAGAAATAGGACCCATTCTTTTAGCCACTCCCGAAATCTCTCAATTTGCACGGGATTGCTTCTCAAAGACTCGCAATGACATGTGCCTTTATACTTAATCCATGACCCAACAACCACATGCCAGTATTGCCCTGGAAAAATTGAATATCCCTCATCAGATCTTTATTCATGAGACACCTGTCACATCGTTTGAGCAGGCCGCGGCGGACCGCAACCAGCGGCCGGAACAGATCGTGCGCAGCATCCTCTTTCAGATCAGGACTGACGAGTTCCTGATGGTTCTTGTCGCCGGGCCGGCACAAGTGGACTGGAGAAAACTACGTCAGCTTGTGAAGCGGTCACGCATCCGCATGGCGACAGAGGATGAGGTACTGGAGGTGACGGGATATCGCATCGGGACGGTGAGTCCGTTTGGGATGAAGAATCAGGTCCGGGTTCTGATCGATGCAAGTGTTCTACTGGAGGAGGAAATATCCATCGGGTCCGGAATCCGTAATACAGCGATCATCCTGAAGAGTAAAGATTTACACCGTGTACTGGAAAGCTCGGAAATTGTTTCGCTTCTAGAATCTTCTTGACATAATTTAATCACTGAATTATTATTAAAGTCTATAATGTCTATTTGTTCGCTAGACTTTCCAAGAAATCATGAGGCTATCCAAACGCGGTGAATACGGCTTACGAGCCATGATCGCACTGGCGGAACCATCCTCCAGGAGCGACTCCCCTGCCATGCTGCAGATCAAGGAGATCTCACGGCGCGAGCAGATCTCATCCAAGTTCCTCGAGCAGATCCTGCTCACGCTCAAGAATGCGGGAATGCTTCACAGCAAGATGGGCGTTGGCGGCGGATATTACCTGGCCAGGCCAGCCAGCGAGATCACACTCGGGCAAATCTTCCGTGTATTGGATGGTGCGGTTGCTCCGATCAAGTGCGTAAGCCAGATGGCGTATGAGTCATGTGGCTGCCCGGAAGAGGAAACCTGCGGGCTGCGTCTGGTCATGGGTGATGTACGCAACGCCATAGCAGACATTCTCGATAACACATCGCTTGCCGACGTTACCACACGGCAGGGCACTCTTCGCAAAAAACCAGGTATCAATTAATGTAGTAGATGGCGCGTTGTGACGCGCTGTTTTTATTTAGGCATAAAGTCTACTAGTACTATAGACTTTATATACAATCAAAAGACATACTTTTACTCTTCCACAAAACCGTACAGGAGGCTGCAAGATGGAGATTTCTATTCTGATTTACGTTCTGGTGGGGTTTGTCGCCCAGACAATCGACGGCGCCCTAGGCATGGCGTATGGTGTCAGTTCAAATACATTTTTGCTGAGTGTGGGAATTCCCCCGGCTGCCGCGTCTGCCAGCGTGCATATGGCGGAAGTGGTAACAACAGGCATTTCAGGCTTCGCACATTGGAAGCTTGGCAACGTGGACTGGAAGCTGGTGCGCAGGCTGTTGATTACTGGTATGCTGGGTGGCGTGGCGGGCGCGTACCTCCTGACGTCCATTGATGGAAATATTATCAAGCCGTATATCGCGGCCTATCTTCTTCTCATGGGGGGATTGATCCTCTACAAGGCATTCACCCTCCAACCGCGTACAAAGCCGGATGAATATCACGGTCCGAGCGTGAGCTGGCTGGGCCTGGTGGGCGGGTTCTGCGATGCCATTGGCGGTGGAGGCTGGGGACCGGTCGTGACCTCCACACTTGTGGCACGCGGAAAATATCCCCGTACGACGATCGGATCGGTCAACTTCTCCGAGTTCTTTGTCACATTCGCTGAGTCGGTGACCTTCGTGCTGGCGTTGAGCTTTAGCGAATACTGGCAAATCATCCTCGGGCTGCTCATTGGCGGAGCACTTGCTGCCCCACTTGCGGCGCGCGTCACCAAGAAACTTCCCATCAAAACCCTAATGATCATGGTCGGGGCTTTGATCATGATCACGAGCATCCGGACGATCTATCTGGCCTTGAAATAATTCATAATACAAGATCCCGCAAGTCTTCCCATCAAACCTGCGGGATGTTCTGTTGAGCCAAAGTTAGCTCACCATAGTCCAGGAAATAAGCGATAACGCGTCCTTTGCGCGAATTCTTCATATCCCGGTAATTCCGCCTGAAGGGTTTGATCCTCCAGCGCGGTACGCATGATCATTACGATCAACAACAGAATAGCAGGAACAAACGTCCACACGGAATCAAGCAATATAGGAAGGAGCAGGTATCCCAAAACGGCGCCCGCATAACCGGGATGACGTACGATGCGATAAGGGCCACTGGAGATGACATGATGTCCGCGTTCGGTTTGGATGCGGACCGTGCCTGCAAAGAAGCGGTTCTCGATCAACGCCCAGGAGGAGAACGCGTAGCCCAGCAAGATCCCAACGAATGGTCTCGGTTTCCAGCCTTGCGAAAGTTTAGACCCTTCTTACTTTGCCCTCACCTCACAATAAGGCTAATTAGGCGGAATCTAATTTAGTATCCCACCTAACCCATTATAATAATCACACCATGGAGAACCAGTAATGAAATCCCTCCGCTGCGTTTTTATTTTGTTATTGACCGGGTTCGCGTCCCTTTCGCTCGTTTTCCAACCCGCGAGAGCACAAGCCGATGCGCCGCTCGTCCTCGTCATGACCGCCGATGGACCCATCATGCCTCCCATGCTGGAATACATCAAACGTGGAGTTGAAACCGCGCAGCGTCGCGAGGCGGAAGTCCTGATCATCCAGCTCAACACGCCGGGTGGACTCATTTCCATCATGGAACAGATCAATTCACAAATCCGCGCCAGCAGTGTGCCTGTTGTTATTTATGTCTCACCCAGCGGAGGAATGGCGGCTTCTGCGGGGGCGGTAATCACAATGGCAGGTCACGCGTCGGCCATGGCGCCGCAGACCATCATTGGTGCGGCGAGTCCTGTTGGCGGACAAGGCGAAGACCTGGATGAGACCATGAAAGCGAAGGAAATGGAGGCGCTGACAGCCTCTGTTCGTACATACACAAGTTCACGCGGCGAAAAAGCGACGGCTCTTGCCGAATCGATGATCACAAGTGCTGAGGCTGTTACAGAGCAGGAAGCACTCGAAGCTGGCCTGATCGATTTTGTTGTGGATAATGTTGATGACCTGCTCGAAGCCCTGAATGGCTTCAGCGTTCAAATGAGTGACGGACCACGTACGCTTGATACGACCAGCGCCCAGACCGATTCGCTCGATATGCGTTTCATTGAGCAGCTGCTGTTGTTCCTCACAGATCCAAATATTGTCTTTACCTTGTTATCCGTGGGAACCATGGCGATCCTGCTCGAGATCGCAAGTCCGGGTGGTTGGGTTGCGGGATTTCTTGGCGTTGTTTTGGTCACCGTCGCGACCTACGGGATGGGTGTGCTGCCTGTCAACTGGTTTGGCATGATCTTCCTGCTGACCGCGTTCGTTTTATTCATCCTGGATATTAAAGCACCCACTCACGGCGCGCTAACCGCTGCAGGCGTTATATCGTTCATTGTAGGCGCGCTCGTATTATTCAACTCTCCAGGGGCTCCTCAATTCCAGCGTGTGTCGGTGCCACTGGTGATCAGCACCGGTATTACGATCGGCTTACTGTTCATCGGTATCCTCATGTTCGCACTGCGCGCCCTGCGTGTGCCGCTCAGCATGGGAGCTGAATCCTTCGTGGGTAAAACGGGAACAGCCCGAACGTCTGTAGATCTGGCGGGCGGCCAGGTTCAGCTGGAATCCGAGCTTTGGACGGCAGATCCAGTGCAGGGGTCCGAAAAGATCGGTAAGGGAGACAAGGTGGAAGTCGTCGAAGTAAAAGGTTTACGATTGAAAGTTAGGAAGATAAAATAAAGGTAATTGGATGTCGTTGCGGGGAGGGCAAAGCAATCTCCGGTTGAACAGCATTCGCCACTGATAGCGCCGAACGCTCCTCACAACGACATAACCCGCTTCAAAAGGACCCTATGCCTGCTACACCTACGAGAGACCGGATCATCCCCGAATCAGACCTGCGCCCCTTGCGCCGCCCCGATTGGATCAAGGTGCGCGCCCCATCGGGCGAGACGTATGAATGGCTTCACGGACTGATGCGCAAGAAGGAATTGCATACAGTCTGCGAAGAGGCCATGTGCCCGAATTTGGGCGAGTGCTGGGGAAGCGGCACCGCGACATTTTTGATGCTGGGTGACGTCTGTACGCGCACGTGTGCATTCTGCGACATCAAACACGGCAGGCCCACGCTCATGGATTGGGGCGAAGCTGAACGCGTGGCACAAGCGGTAAAAGCGATGGAGTTGAAGCATGCGGTCATCACTTCTGTGAACCGCGATGAAAGACGCGATGGCGGCGCGCCGATGTTTGCAATGGTCATCCGGCGTATTCGCGAACTGCGGCCCGGTTGTTCGATCGAGGTTTTGATCCCCGATTTCAAGGGCTCGCTTGAAGCGTTGAAGATCGTGATGGATGCCCGCCCTGAGATCCTGAACCACAACGTGGAGACCGTGCCGCGCCTGTTCAAGACTGTCCAACCGCAGGACAATTATGATTGGGCCGCGGCCACATTATCCAATGCCAAGAAGCTCGACCCCGAAGTGTTGACCAAATCGGGCATCATGCTCGGCCTTGGTGAGGAGATGGATGAGGTCAAAGCTGTGATGCGCGACCAGCGCTCATGGGGCGTGGACATTCTGACCATCGGTCAATACCTGCAGCCGAGCAAGAAACATATGCCCATCTCACGCTATTACACCATGGAGGAATTTGCAGAACTGCGCCAGTACGGAGCAGAGATCGGCTTCAAATGGGTGGAGTCGAATCCGCTGGTGAGATCGTCGTATCACGCCGCGGAGCAGGTCCGTGCATTGAGTGTGGTGCACAGGAAACTGTATGGGGAAGTGGCGGGTGAAAAGTAAGAAAGAAAAACGTTGAAAGCAGGCTCCTGCCGATCGGAAAAGCTCGGCAGGAGTTTTTTGTTGTTGCCTTAGTTAGAACGTGCGATAATCGCTCGGACCAGCAGTAATTTTGTGAAAATAGCCTCGAAAAATCGTCACAATGTTGTCATGCTTTCTGACTGTCCTAAGATGCTTAGCAACTGACGCTCCAGATATGAGGACTCTTAATCTGAGTGCCTGAACAAGATTATAACTTTTGCGTTCGCCAAAGCTTGATATTGAATTCAATAATTTCATTCTTTCCAAAAGGTGTAGCGATGAATCTGTGAAACCGTAATCTCGCTTAAGCTCGGCTTTTGTTACTTGAATACCATCGGCGATCATATCTATGCTTTTTAGAAGGCCGGCTCCAATCTCCCCATAAGCGTTCAACTCATCAACAAGGTCCTTCACTTTCGATTGACGTACCGCTGGTTTATAACTCATTATGTTTCTCCTTTAGGTTGTTCTTGAGCGGTAAGCTTTTGATAAAAGCACTTAATCGTTCAGCTTCAATTTCTGTCAAATTCACCGGAAGGTCGATATTGACAACATAATTTTCACGTAAGTTATACCTATGAGCTAAAATTCTGGGTTTTGATTCTTCATCAGACTGCAAGTTCTCGATAGTATTTGATCCTCCCTCGTCAGTCCCCACAGTTCGCACCACTTCCAACATCCCAGTTTTCCAAATAAAGCGCGTAGGTTTTCCGCGGCGACCAATCCTGAGAGTTCCAATCCCTACCTTCTCTAGTTCCTTAAAAAAAATCCTAACGAGTCTTCGGCGTTCATATTCAGGCCCTATGTTTTCATTAGTGCCTTTAACAAGAACATCTACATCAGTTTCCTTCTGATTTCGTTGCCTCAATGCGAGCACCCTAAAAAACTCTATAAAATCGAGATTTGCTTCAGATAACCTCCTAATCGCATCTATTTTATCATTGTCAAGCATACTTTCCTCCTCTATTCTTAATGTATTAATCATTCAAAATAAGTATACCATAAGTCTGATACTTTGTCAATACAATAATTATATATTATTTCCTATAGCCGGATTGTGGATACTATCCTGAATAATGCAGTAAAGAGCAATAAAGCATGAAATATGAATACCCCTATGTGCAATCCATATGACAAAAAAGGGCTAACAAAATGTAAGTAATATCTCCTGTTGAAAAGATCAACGGGAGATTATTTTTAAAACTTAATGCTATACTTTTGCGCAACTAACCTTAAAAAGTAACAGAGGAAATAAAAATGGATACCCCAAATCATAACGAGACACTTGACCCTCAAAACTGGGATGAGATGCGCGCCCTCGCACACCGCATGGTGGACGATGCGATTACCTATCTGCAAACGGTTCGCGAGCGTCCTGTCTGGCAGCCGGTGCCAGACGAGATAGCCGCCCGGTTTGACGCGCCAGCCCCAAAGA
>JANMSY010000519.1:0-3495 GCA_031389865.1 Anaerolineales bacterium
TTTGAAAGCCTCAGCGTGTTGGCTTACCAGGGGCGCAGGTGCTAAAATTGGTAATTGCATGTCTTTTACCAGCCTTGATCGAATATGTCTCTCAGTAAGTTAGCATTCTTTCCCTATTTTGTCAAAACACAACACTCGAGTTAATAAGTAAGGCCGGCTTATTTTGTTTCATGGGTTAAAATCTCTCAGAGCCTGTCTGAAGACTCAGTGAACTGCTGGTTTGGATTGCCAAATCCAGACTGAAGCTCAGTGAAACTTTTAAGCTTTGCCAGATTTGGCCACACCGCACTTGCGTGAGTGCGGGCGTCTGGCGTAGCGTGGTACTCCTTCAGCCATATCATGTTACAACATAAATGGCGCAGGAAAATCGTCATGGAACTCTATAGCCTTTAAGCATCGTTTTTTGTGATATACATAGTGAAATAATTCACTATACAATCCTCGCCGTCAGAAACATGGTGAGAATAATAAAGGAAAATGAAATGGATCTTGTTGTCACCCCCGGTTTAGACCCCGCCCATGATGTGCTCCATTATGGACGCCAGGCGTTGGACGCCATCTTTGCACCCAAAAGTGTTGCAGTGATCGGCGCGACGGAAACCCTCGGCAGTGTCGGGCGCACCATCGTTTGGAATTTGATCAGTAGTTCCTTCGGCGGAACCATCTATCCCGTCAACCCGAAACGCCCGAGCATTCTCGGCATCAAAGCCTACCCGTCTCTCAGCGCCGTGCCGGAACTGGTGGACTTGATCGTGGTAGTCACTCCGGCCGCGACCATCCCCGCCATCATCAAGGAGGCGGTTGACATTGGCGTAAAAAGCGCGATCATCATTTCCGCTGGCTTCAAGGAAACCGGCCCTCAGGGCGCGGAGCTCGAACGTCAGATCCTGGAACATGCCCGCCGCGGGGGTATGCGGATCATTGGACCGAACTGCCTGGGAGTCATGAGTCCCACAACCGGTTTGAATGCGACCTTCGCCACCACGATCGCGCGCCGTGGCAGTGTGGGCTTCATCAGCCAGAGTGGCGCATTGTGCACGGCCATCCTCGACTGGAGCCTGCGGGAGAATGTTGGGTTCAGTTCCTTCGTCTCCATCGGCTCGATGCTGGATATAGACTGGAGCGACCTCATCTATTATCTGGGGGACGACCCGCATACCAAGAGCATCGTTATCTACATGGAAACGATTGGCAATGCCCGCGCCTTTCTCTCCGCTGCACGCGAAGTGGCCCTCACTAAGCCCATCATTGTCATCAAGCCAGGCCGCACCGAGGGAGCTGCCAAGGCAGCCGCGTCGCACACGGGTTCGCTGACAGGGAGTGACGAGGTGCTCGAAGTGGCCTTCCGCCGAAGCGGCGTCCTGCGGGTTAATAGCATTGCCGAATTATTTTACATGGCCGAAGTGCTCGGAAAGCAGCCCCGTCCCCAGGGTCGCCGCCTGACCATCCTCACCAATGCCGGCGGACCCGGTGTGCTTGCAACGGATGCACTGCTCACCGATGGCGGTGAACTGGCAGCTCTTTCACCAGAGATCATGGAGTCTTTCAATCAGCTGCTCCCAGCCGCCTGGAGCCACAACAACCCTGTGGACATTCTGGGCGATGCCAGCCCGGAGCGGTATGGCAAGGCGCTTGAGATCGCTGCCAAGGATCCCAACAGTGATGGCATCCTGGTAATACTCACGCCCCAGGCGATGACCGATCCCACAAAGACTGCTGAAGAGTTGGAACCGTACGCACAGTCATTGGGCAAACCTGTCATCGCCACCTGGATGGGTGGGAATGAAGTCGCCCCCGGCGAGGCAATTCTCAATAAAGCCAACATTCCAACCTTCCCCTATCCGGATACTGCCGCGCGCGTCTTTAATTACATGGCGCGTTATTCAGAAAATCTGCGCCTTCTGTATGAAACCCCCATGCCTGTGGGTGGAGATGGCCAGGCCCAGCTCGACCGCGAGTGTGCAGCAAGTGTCATTAAGGCCGCGCGCGACTCAGGACGCACCATCCTGACCGAATACGAATCCAAGCAGCTTCTCGCTTGCTATGGCATCCCTACGGTGGAGACACGTATCGCGAAAAGCAGGGAAGAGGCCGTCAGGGAGGCAGAGGCGATCGGATACCCGGTTGTCCTCAAGATCCATTCAGAAACGATCACCCACAAGACCGACGTTGGTGGCGTGCAGTTGAATCTGGCGGACGCGCAGGCTGTCCAAAAAGCCTACACGGATATCGAGAAATCAGTCGCAGAAAAAGTTGGGGCTGAGCATTTTCTAGGTGTAACCGTCCAGCCCATGGCAAAGGTGGAAGGATATGAGTTAATTCTTGGCAGCAGCATCGATCCGCAGTTCGGACCGGTCCTGCTGTTCGGCCTGGGCGGCCAGCTGGTGGAGGTCTTCAAAGACCGCGCCCTTGGCCTGCCTCCCCTCACGACCACAAGAGCGCGGCGCATGATGGAACGGACCAAAATTTACACTGCCCTGAAAGGTGTGCGCGGCCGCGATCCTGTGGACCTGGTAGCTCTTGAAGGGCTGCTTGTCCGTTTCTCACAACTGATCACTGAACAGCGTTGGATCAAGGAACTGGATATTAATCCCCTCGTGGCTTCACCCGAAAAACTGATCGCGCTGGATGCCCGTGTCCTTCTCTATGATAAAGACACCCAAGAGGAACAGTTACCCAAGCTCGCCATCCGACCCTATCCCATCAAGTATGTGGGAACGTGGACGGCCAAGGACAGGAGCAAGGTCACCATCCGCCCGATCCTGCCGGAAGATGAAGCGCTGCTCGTAAAATTCCACACCATCCTATCTGATCGGACCGTCTTCATGCGCTATCTGCAGCCAATCATGCTTCAGGATCGTGTCATGCATGAACGCCTGGCCCGCATCTGCCACGTGGACTATGACCGCGAGATCGCCCTGGTCGCTGAAACCCGGGACGCTAGTGACGAACGCAGCATTATGGGCATCGTCCGTTTGAGCAAAATTCATGGCACAAATGAGGCGCGTCTGAGCGTGCTGGTGGGTGATCCATACCAGGGCATTGGCCTGGGTGCCGAACTCATTCGCCGCGCAGTCGACGTCGCCAGGAGTGAGCATATTGAACGCATGAGTGCCATCCTGACTGCTGATAACCAGGTCATGCTGCACATCTTTAAAACACTCGGTTTTAACATCGCGCCGTTGGGTACTGACAACCTGGCTGCCGCCACGATAGATTTGTAAGGCTGGAGCGTTCAATTTCAGGTGCTTTTCACGAAGTAGACAGGCATGCTGAAAAATGACAGGATCGAAGGTTGAATATGAAACAGGCTCCGTACTCACAGAGCCTGTTTTTTGTTGCTCAATCGTATTCAAGAGTGGATAATTGTGTGGGCTTGCCTAATAGTTTCACCACGGAGTACACGGAGAACACAGAGAAAACCTTCTACATTCTCCGTGAACTCTGTGTTCTCCCCCGGCACCACCCCACCGGGGCTGGTGTGTGGTGAGAAGA
>JANMSY010000546.1:0-2616 GCA_031389865.1 Anaerolineales bacterium
GCCGCTCAGACGGCTCATCGTCAACGCTTCCGCAAAGCGGTGAATTTTGGCAAGTTGGTGATGGCGAGCCCCGACATCCGCCCCCTCTATGAACAGGCTGCCAAAGACCGAGGCGCGCCCATCTATGCAGTTTGTATCGCCGATTATCTTAATGATCCCGCCATTACAGACATCAATCCGATTGACTACAGGGGCAACGTGGGCGACCCCATCATGATCCTCGCCAGTGACGACTTTGGTGTGGTGCGCGTCGATATGATGCTCGCCGATGCCGATCTGGGCACGCTCATCGAAAGTGGACAGGCGGTCGAGACCCCGGCCGGTTCAGGTCAGTGGATCTACTTCGCTACACAGCCTGCCGCTGCCGGTATCACCGTCCAGTTCCAGGCGACTGTTTTTGACCGCCCCGGTGGGACGGCCATCGAGCGCGGCACCAAGCGCATCTAATCGTTCTGACACCACCTGAATGGTAATGCCGACGGTACAAAAGGTCGTGTCACAGGGTGCCGCACACGGCGGTAAAACATCGAACCCTACGAGACTTTCAAATCCATGGCGTGGATAGGTCTCGTAGGGTTCAACAAACGAAATATAGCAGAAATTCGTAAAATTGAAAACCCAAAATAAATCCCCCAAAGGTTGTGATGTACGAGTGAACTCTACACCTTTAATACACACGCATTGTGGATCAGACCAAAATGCGCCAATAAGTTTTGATTCGTAAAAACAAGCACTCACTATCAAGAAAGGCAGGAACCATGGCAAAGGTAATACTTAACCCGCTATTTGATGGGCTACAGGGCAGCGTTGGCAATCTCGTCTTCCGTCGTACCTCCAGCGGTGCAACAACAATGTATGCGCGCTCCGAAAAATCCCAGAGGATCGCAAGTGAAGCTCAGAAGGCACACCGTGAACGATTCAAGCAAGCGGTTGAGCATGCTTATGCGGCGATAACCCATGGATGAAGCGCATCGGGTCATTATCATCTACATCCAAAGATAACCACGCCGCCTTGCTCGCGCTCGAAACCAGCCATTCCACAGCCAGAGTTGTTTTCCCTGAGCCGGCAGGCGCGGAAATAATAGTCAATGGATGATGTTCGTGGAATGCATCCATCAGGCGGGGGCGTGGCACAATCGCCTGGCGGAGCGTAGGCGGGCGAAGTTTTGTATTTGGAATTGGCACTGACCGCATCCCGAAAGTTTAACATGGAAACCCATTGCAGGCGCGTTACAACCAATAGCGGAACTGGCCTCGTTGGCGTATTTCCTATAGATCGAGACCCGTACCCGGAAGGTCGCAGATGGAAGTTCTGCTTCTGTTGTAAAAAGGCACTCAGACAGTGCCTTTTTGTCTTAAAAGTGTTTCGTATACGAGGAGAAACAACTTTCCCGCCTTCCAGGACAAGGCTGTTCTCGGCCTATCCTACAATTGCCAACGGTTAAACATCCTTGACCGATTGATACAATCTCTTATAATAGCAGATGTATTGACATCTATATCTCTCTAAAAGATCGCATGAAAAAAGACCTGTTCAAAATCGATCACAAAAGCAAGTTGCCGCTCTACGACCAGATTGAACGTAGTTTACGGAACTTGATCGTAGATGGTCATCTTAAACCGGGCGAGGCAATGCCTGGTGAATGGGATTTGGCCGAATTTTATGGGGTGAGCCGACTGACAGTGCGGCGCGCACTCGAGGAACTCGTCCGTCAAAACTGGCTGGAAAAGAAACACGGCGTCGGCACATTTGTGCGCCAGCCCACCATGGCTTCCATCGCTGCAGGCAGGCTGAGCTTCACCGAACAGATGAGGGCAATAGGACGGGAGCCAGGTAGCAGGCTCATCGGACAGTACGTGGTCAATGCCACAGACAAAATTGCACGCGCTTTGCGAATCTCGGAAGGTGACCCAATCCTCGAGATTACCCGCGTCCGTCTGGCCGACGATATCCCGATCCTGCTCGAGACGGCATGTCTGTCAACGGGGCGCTTTCCGACGCTGGAAAGTCATGATTGGTCACAGGACGAATCATTGTACAAAGTTTTGAAGGATGAATATCAGATCAGCATTTCATCAATGGATCACACCATTAAACCCGTTGCACTGACCGAAACAGAGGCGCGTTATTTGAAAGCCAGGGCTGGAACTCCTGCGATTTTGAGTCAGATCGTTGCTTATACACCCGCTGGCGAACCCGTGGAGTATGCCTGGTCAGTTTCCAACGGTGATAAGAGCGAATTCTATTTTCATTTTCAACGTACAGAATAGGTCATAGCAAAGGAGGTCCCGAAAAATAATCCTGCCCTTTTGTTATTGATAGCCCACAAAACTGATTTGATCCAAAGGAGAAAAGATGAAAACAATCCGTTCGATGTTGTTCGCGCTCATGGCCGTTGTCCTGATCGCGAGCGTGGTTGGTTGTCAACCCAGCCAGCCTGCTGGTCCCGTGACCATTCGGGTTTTAGCCATGGAACAAGCTGGCCCAACCGTTGAAGAAATGAATGCCATTGTTGAAGAATTCAACAAGACCAATCCTGATATCAAGGTTGAGATCGAGTACGTGGCATATGATGCCCTGCACGATAAGGTCACAACCGCCATGGCATCCAATCC
>JANMSY010000569.1:0-3828 GCA_031389865.1 Anaerolineales bacterium
ATTATCTTTTGGGTTGAAAACTTGCTTGCCCATCGCGTGCCCGTCGAACCCATTCCCGAAATGGGAGAAGGCTAACGGAAATCCTGTTGGCGGGCGGAAGGGTCTGAGCCATTCCTCGCGGGCACGGGATCAGATCATTCCATGTTTTGACCAGGTCTGTCCACGGCAAATGGAGATTGTGACGACGATGTTAAACTCGCCCGATGGAGGAGACCCATGAAACGGAACCACATCCAGCTGGCGTTACTCGAGTTTTTTGCAATGGGACGGTTGAAAGTGACCAGAGGATTGCTGTATGCCATTTTCGCTGTAACTGCGGTGGATGTGTTGATGCTCCTTCTGTTCATCCAGGGTGGGCCCACTCCAAACGTTACAGTCCTGCTTATCACCATATTCGTCACGCACTTCACTCTGGTGTTTTTTGCCATCCAGGCAGCGAGACATTCCGTTGGAGAAGGGGAGGAAAAGTTCCGCAAAATATTTCACATCAGCCCGGTTGCCATCACCATCACAGCCCTGGAGGATGGTCGTCTCATTGATGCAAATCAAGCCTACTGGAAGCTTACTGGCTACAATCCCGAAACATCCATGGGTCGTACAATGGTTGAGCCGGGGATCTGGGGAAACCAGGCTGATCGCGCCCAATTCGTCGCCAGGCTAAAGAAGCAAAAATCCCTGCACGACCCCACGTACGAGTTTAGAAACCTGTCAGGTCAACCATGTGTCACTGTGGCCTTTTATGAGCTTGTTACCTTGAACAACCAGCCAGCCATCATTTCCATGTTCTATGACGTCACGGAACAGCGAAGCGCCCAACTCGCTTTACAGGCCAGCGAGGAGAAATACCGCAACTTTTTGGAGCAGAGTATTGAGGGCCTATGGCTAGTGGCTTTTGATCAACCTGTTCCCATGGATCTGCCGCCCGAGGAACAGACAGCGTTGATCTACGCGTACGGCTACATTTCGGAATGCAATGATGTCCTGGCCCGCATGTATGGTTACGAATCAAACGCCGCGATTTGTGGAGTGCGCCTGAAAGACATGAACCCGGGTGAGACCCTGAATGGGATCAATTACCAATCCATTATGAAGCTGGTCGAAAATGGTTATCGGGTTGCCAATCATGAGACAATCGAAAAGACTCGAACAGGCGAAGTCGTTTATTTCCTGAGCAATACCGTCGGTATCATTCATGATGATCATGTTACTGGCCTATGGGGAACACAACTGGACATCACTGCGCTGAAAAATGCAGAGAATGCCTTGCGCCGTAGCGAAGCGCGTATACGCGCGTTGCTGGATGCCATCCCTGATCTTATCTTCGAGCTGGAACGCGATGGAACGATCCTGCAATTCATTCCTTCCGGGATCAGTCAGCCTCTTATTCCGCCTGAGGAATTCCTCAATAAGAACATTGCCCAAGTGCTGCCTGCTCTCGCCGAGCCAACCATGTTTGCCGTGGAACGTGCCCTTGAATCGGGATTGGTGAATGCATTCGAATATTCACTTTCACAGGCAGGGGAGAATAAAACATTCGAAGCACGCATCTCCGCATCAGGTCCCAATACGGTTCTGACCATTGTGCGCGACATTTCACTTCGCAAATGGGCGGAATCAGAACGCGATAAACTGATCGAAGAACTTGAAGCCAAGAACGCGGAGCTCGAGCGGTTTACGTACACGGTTTCGCATGATCTGAAATCGCCCTTGATCACCATCCGTGGTTTCCTGGGTTTCCTAAAGCAGGATAGCCGTAGTGGGAATACCCTCCGCCTGGATTCGGATATACAGCGTATCAGTGACGCGACTGAAAAAATGCAGATGTTATTAAACGACTTGCTGGAACTCTCACGCGTCGGACGCCTCATCAACAAGCCTGAGGTTGTTCCATTCAGTGACATCGTTGCTGAAGCACTGGAACTCGTGCATGGACGAATTTCACAGGGCAACATCGCGGTGAGCGTGCGTGACGGTCTCCCCCTGGTCCATGGGGATCGTATGCGGTTGGTGGAGGTCGTGCAAAACCTGATTGATAACGCCGCAAAGTTTATGGGTGACCAGCCTTCACCGCGCATCGAGATCGGACAACGCGGTACTGTTAACGACATGCCCGTCTTGTATGTTCAGGATAACGGTATCGGCATTCCCGCCCAATTCGCGGAAAATATCTTTGGCTTGTTTAATAAACTGGATGCCCGCTCTGAAGGAACAGGGGTTGGGCTTGCCCTTGTCAAGCGTATCGTTGAATTCCACGGCGGGCAGATCTGGGTGGAGAGCGAGATTGGCAAAGGCAGCACATTTTGTTTCACGGTGCCTCGGGGAGAAGTGAAATTGTGATGGTTTCCCAAAATCTCACTGCCAAATGTCAAAGGTTAATAACCAATATTTTGGATATAATTTATCCAAAATATCATAGAGGAGCTAAGAAATGAATTTTGCAATGTGGCGCAAAGCGCTCAACGTAATCCCTGAAGTTTCAAAACCAGAATGGGATGAATTGGATGTGATCTCAAAATGGCTGATTTCCACCCGCGCTGCGGTCCTGGTTATGACGTTTATCTCAGCGGCCCTCGCCGGGCTTTTTGCCTGGCGCGATGGGGGCTTTAGTTTCCTGCCCTGGCTCGCACTTACGTTCGGCCTGATCCTTGCTCACGCATCCAATAACATATTTAACGATTACACAGACTTCGTGCGTGGCGTGGATAAGGATAACTACTACCGTAATATATACGGTGCACAACCCGTTGCCAGCGGATTAATGACCCAGCGTCAGCATCTTACATATTTCGCAGTAACCGGTTTGATCGCGTTGTTACTTGGTATCTTTCTGGTCTGGTATACGGGCTTTAGTACTACCACCTGGATTTTGCTTGCTCTTGGCGCATTCTTCCTGTTGTTCTATACATGGCCGCTCAAAGGTATGGCACTGGGGGAACTGGCAGTTCTCATTGTCTGGGGCCCGCTTATGATCGGCGGCGGTCACTATGTCCTTACCCATGAGTGGAATTGGTTTGTTGCAATTGCCAGCCTGCCATATGTTTTGGGAGTTACGACCGTGATTTTCGGAAAACATATTGACAAGCTCGATATGGATAAGGCGAAGGGGATCCACACTCTTCCAGTGGTCATCGGGGAAAAAGCATCACGCTATGCAGTGCTGGCAATGATGATTGCCCCGTATCTCTTCACGTTATATTTGATTGCTGCAAAGTTCTTTACACCCGTGATGTTGGTTGTTTTGCTGGCACTTCCCACCTTTCTGCAGATATATCCCAAATTCCTGAAACCCAAGCCGGCGAGCCGTCCCGAAGGACAAGCTGGCTGGCCCCTATACTTTGTGGGATATGCTTTCTTCAATAATCGAAAGTTTGGCTCACTGTTTATGGTTGGCTTGTTAATTGATGTGATTTTGAGAGTTATTCCGTTCACTGCCAATCTTATTAAAATCTATTGGAGCTAGTTTTTCCACGCTGATAATGAGCAGGATTTCATTCCTGCTCATTATTCATTTAAGCTTCCTGTAATTAGGAGTGATTGTATCCGATTTCACAAGTAAGTAGTATAATTCGCTCTGCCTGTTTCAAGGAGTTACTGAATTCAAGTGTTCAAGAATGATGCATTGAGTCTGTGGAATTTACAGCAGGAAGAAATTCGTACCAACCCTTATCCCTTCTACGAACAGCTTCGCAATCAAGACCCCATTCACTGGGATGCAGAAATGGGATTCTGGGTCATAAGTCGTTATGCAGATATTGATGCTCTGTATACTGACGAACGGTTTTCTCGCGCACAGGGGCTTATGCGCGGGTTCCAACGTTTATCGGAATC
>JANMSY010000590.1:0-1812 GCA_031389865.1 Anaerolineales bacterium
GCCTCTAAAATATGGATGTGGATCATTTAAGCTCTTGTAGATATCGAGAACCTGTTTGTCGTATAAGCCAAACCCAGTGAAATGCTCAATCAGCTTTACGTCCGACATTCTCTCGAGTATCACATAATACAAAGTACGGAAAAAATAAAGGATGGGTGATTCCTCGCTTTTATTCTTCACTGCCATTACTACCTTATATCCTTGTTCCCATTTTTCGAGAAACTCTGGGATCAGTGATGGTGGATCTTGTAAATCAGACACCATCAGGATGGCGGCATCGCCAGTAGCTTGCATAAAGGCATTGTTTCCAGATCGATTCGCGCCAAAATTGCGAGAGTTTAAAATCACTTTAAAGTTTTTATCCTGGGCAGCAATGTCGCGCAGGATTTGTGGTGTTCGATCAGTTGAGGCGTTATCGGCGATAATTATTTCATAGGTATAGCGGTCTGCCAGCTTCTTGAAGACTTGAGCGACCTCGTCGTAATATTCGCGAATATTACCTTCTTCATTAAAGCAAATCGTCACGATGCTGATTTTTTTCATAGGACTATCTCTAATATGAATCATGTAGCCAGGCGGTTTCTCGGAATAGCATAGCAGACGATTTCCCAGCATTCATCTGCATAGCGACGCAGAAAGAAATCGTATGTGCTATTAAAAGATTGAATAAGTAGAGGTACCTGCCAAAGATGTTCCTGAGCGTGATAAAGGCAAACTGCAAGTACGGGGGCATCCTTTTCAATAATGTGACGTGCACCTAGTAGGGCATCAGGTTCCGCGCCCTCGATATCCATCTTAATAAAGGTTGGCTTGGTGTCACCCAATAACTCATCTAATGGAACGCACTGGACCTGGTAGGTTCCATCACCAAGGGATGAGCCAGCCGTGCCGGTCGCGTTGAAAGTGACTAAATCTCGCTTCGAGCCTACCGCGCTCTGTATAATCCTTATCTTGTTTTGCGTTTCGGTAGACAGTGCTGAAACTCGGGTCTCCAGGGCCTTACAATTGGCTGGATCAGGTTCGATCGCAATGATTTGTTCGAAAGATGATTTGCGGCGCTTGAGAAATTCCTGAATTGTGTCGCCGTCAAACGCACCACAGTCTACAAAAATTTCATTTCTCTCAACAATGATTAGTTCATCCGCAAAGTAAATTTCATTTTGTGGCAGATGTGGTGGCAGAACACTACGGTTCAAAGATGTCTGCCACTGGATTTGACCCAGGTATTCACGACGCGATGTCTCATCGCCCCACAGGGAAAGTGCTTTCCTAACATTCTCTGCCTGTTCAAAAATTTTATACGGCAATTCTACGCCACCATGGGGCGTTAATGTTTGTGGATAGGACCATGCCAACGCTGCAAAGGAAACGACCTTCAATCCAATGGCGGTCAATTGTTCCCAAACTGGTTGGCTTGTGTAAACGGTAATGATAAATATTGAATCTTGTGAAAATCGATCAGTTGCTTCTTGTGGAGAAAATACCTGAAGTCCATGAACTAATTTGTTCCAAAGTTTTGGATCGTTGTCGGCAAAAGCCAATGGGTAAACACCAGCTTTGCGCAGGCCTGCCAGCGTAATTTGACCGAGGCGGCCCGCCCCAAAGAGAACGTAACGCTCTCCCGTTTTCGCTGTCAATTGCCGGAGATCTTCTTTGTGGCCATTGACTGACGCACCAACATCTTTGACTAATACTTCTTCTAGTTGATTTTCAAATAAAGTCATATTCATAATCCCTATGTTATATTGATCTAAAAATTGTACGAAGATGCAGCATACCCTGACAGTCAAATTAGGAGCGGAATATTTTCTC
>JANMSY010000615.1:0-5853 GCA_031389865.1 Anaerolineales bacterium
GGCCGACGATAAAGATCAAGGTAGTAGTAAGTGTTTGCATGGCGGCGATTATAACCTTGTGATTCAAAATGGTTCCAAAGTGCTATACTTATATTAACTGGATAAATCAGGAGCAAGTAGTAGGCGAAGATTGTTGACTCATGGAAGCCAGTTCTTACTGGCAGTTGGCAAACGAGGAGCGATGGACGAGTGAGAATCAGGCGATATTCAGGACCTTTGACAGTTCTTGGGATGGGAGCTCTTGGCTTTAGCCTGTTCTGTGTTGTCTCTGCCGTGGCTCTGACGGACTCTCGAGCACCCAGCGTGTCAGCCATTGAACCGCAGGACATTGTTGATTCTGCTTTCTCCAATATGAATACAATGGCGGCCCTAACCGTGCAGGGGATCGCCGAGTACGTAGGCACACCTACAGCTATACCAACCAACACCATCACACCGTCTCCCACCTTGACGCCATCCGACACCCCTACTGTTGTTGTTTATTTTACATTTACCCCCCGGCCGCCAACGAGAACGCGCGGACCCAGGTCCGAGGCGACGCTTACACCTACCAGAATCCCGTCACAGACCGCGACAAAAACTCCCACCCGGACACCATCCATTACACCCTCTAATACAGTGATGCCCAGCCTCACACCTACGAACACCTTCCTCCCCACTTTTACACATACCATCGAACCTACACCGATCACTCCTTCCCCAGCCAATACACCGACAGATGTTCCAACCGCGACTACCACAGCCACAGCAGTTCCTTCTGTAACATTGGAACCCACTCAATCACCTACTCAAATTTCAGTACCGGATATACCGGAAAATCCGTAACGTTTTCATGAGTGTCCATATAAAAAGTCTCCACCATCTACTTGACAGCGGAGACTCTTGTCATTGAAGGTATTGGGCGAAGGCCGTCTCCAGGTCTTCTTGGCGGGTATATCCCACCCACTTTTGAAGCACGTTGCCATCTGCGTCGAGCAGGTAGATCTCTGGTTGATAGCGGAACCCGAGCGTCCGTTGAAAATCCTTGGTGTTTGGGTCATCCGCATCCAGGTATGAAAACTTGACCCTGCCGAAATACTCTGCTTCGAGCCCATGAACCATGGGCGCCATGGAGCGGCAGGTGCCTCAGGTAAAACGGAAGAACTCAACAAGCTGCAGCTGACCGGAGGCCAGGCTGACCGTTGCTGGATCAGTAGCATGGAGGTCAGGCCCACGCGAGGTTGCCACGGGGAGCGCGGTTGGAGCGAGCGCGTCCGTCGGTATCGTTGTGGCTTGGGGAGAGGCATCAGGGGAAACAGCAGATGGTAGATTGGCATTGGGGTCAACCACCCCAGGCTGCGCGGGGGCAACGGTGGAGGTAGCAGGGGCGCACGCGGCCGCGAAAACGGCGAGCAGGATAAGGCTTGCAAGGAGGCGGGTTTTCATCATCAATTTTTCCTCATACGTTGGATTTCCAGACCTTTTGTAACACAAAATCCTTACCAGACTATTAACACAAGTACGTCTCGTGGGTTCATAACGCTCATCTTTGACGTCTGTAAAATCCTACGCTATACTATCTTAGTCTTTCAGCTACGGGCCTGCTCGTCAATTCATAGGACTGGAAGACGAGTGACCAGAAGACCACAAGATCAAATTAGGAGGCTGTATGGCTGGTTTCAAACTTAGATATGCCACAATGTTCAATCCACCTGAAGAATTGCACAAGGGTTTCGACAAGGCCGTTGCAAAACTCAAGGCAAACCTCGGCAAGGAATACGGGATGATCATTGATGGCAGGGATGTTTTTGCCGACGATAAATATGAAGACCGCTCGCCCGTGAACACCGATTGGGTGCTGGCAGTCATGCAGAAAGGCAATGCCACGCAGGCAAAAATGGCGATCGACGCGGCCCGCAAGGCATTCCCCAGTTGGAGCCGCACACCCTGGCAAAAGCGTGTGCAACTCGTGCGCAAGGCTTCAGCTTTGATCGAGAAGCGTATTTTCGAACTTGGCGCAGCAATGGCACTGGAGGTCGGCAAGAACCGCATGGAGTCACTCGGTGACGTGCAGGAGACTGCCGACCTTATGTATTGGTCAGCGCAAATGATGGAGGACAATGATGGTTTCGTCAAACCAATGGGCAAGGATCCACTCGTTGGATACGATTCCACAAACGTTTCGGTCCTGCGCCCCTACGGGGTCTGGCTCATCGTCAGCCCGTATAACTTCCCATTCGCTCTGACGGGCGGACCGACTGGCGCGGCTCTCGTTGCTGGAAACACGGTCGTCATCAAGCCGGCAACTGATACCGCGTGGATCGTCCGACTCTACGCGGAATGTTTGCGTGACGCAGGCATCCCGGATGGCGTTATGAACTTTGTGACAGGGCCCGGCTCCACTCTTGGGCAGGCGCTTGTTGAGAATCCCGAACTGGACGGCGCGACGTTCACCGGCTCCTTCGATGTGGGCATGCGCATGTTCCGCGATTTCGCCAACCGCAATTACATTCGCCCGATGATCCTTGAACTTGGCGGAAAGAATCCAGCAATCGTTTCGCGCCATGCGAACCTGGAAGACGCAGCGACCGGCATCGTCCGCTCGGCGTTTGGCTTGCAGGGACAGAAATGTTCCGCTGCCTCACGCGTCATCGTGGAAGAACCCGTCTATGATGAGCTTGTTGCCAAACTCAAGGCAAAAACCGATGCTCTCGTCATTGGCGACCCGACCGAACGTAACACCTATCTCGGCCCGGTCATCAACCAGAGTTCCTACAACGATTTCAAGAACTTCAACGAAGAGATCAACGGTGCAGGCGGTCAATTCCTCACAGGCGGCCACGTAAAGACTGGCGGCATCTACGACAAGGGCTACTTCTGTGAGCCCACCCTGGTCACAGATTTGCCGTTCGAGCATCGCCTCTGGCAATATGAAATGTTCCTGCCCATCACCACCATTGGCAAGGTCGGCAACCTCGATGAAGCCATGAAGATCGCGAACAGTGTCAACTATGGTCTGACAGCAGGCTTCTACGGCTCACTGAAGGAAACCGATTGGTTCTTCGACAACATCGAAGCAGGCGTGACCTATGCCAATCGTCCACAAGGCGCGACGACCGGTGCCTGGCCCGGGTTCCAACCGTTCGGGGGATGGAAGGGTTCCGGCTCGAGCGGCAAGAACGGCGGCGGTTATTACTATGTTCAGCTCTACATGCATGAACAGATCCGCACACTCATCAAGCCCGGCAAGGTGAACGGCAAGGGTGTTGTTAAGAAATTGGTCAAGAAGATCGTTCCGAAGAAAAAAGTGGCTGCGAAAGCGGCAAAACGCAAATAACCACTCCTAACCCCTCTCCCCAAATGGGAGAGGGGAATTGATTAATCATCATGCCCTGGGATCCAAACCAATATCACAAATTTCAAGCGCAGCGCGCCGCGCCATTTTACGATTTGCTGGCGCTGGTGGAAGTGCGCCCCAACCTGAACGTTGTGGATCTGGGATGCGGCACGGGAGAACTAACACGTCAACTGGCGGATGTGCTTCCGGACAGCGATGTAACCGGGCTCGATTCCTCTCATCAGATGCTGGAGAAAGCTGCCCCCTTCTCGAGCCCAAACCTGCATTTTGAACAGGGAGATCAGTCCCAGCTGACAGGTACGTGGGACCTCATTTTCAGCAATGCTGCGCTGCACTGGTCGGAGAACCATACAGAGCTGATTCCGAATCTGTATCGGAGGCTGGCAGCGGGCGGCCAGATCGCTGTGCAAGTCCCATCGAACCATTACCACATCTCACATCAGATCATTCGCGAGACCGCCAGTGAAGAACCGTTCAAATCCATTTTGGGTGGATTTCAAAGGTACGCGCCTGTGTTAGCCATTGACCAGTATGCCCAAATCCTGTTTAACTGCGGCGCGGAAAATATTATTGTCTTTGAAAAGGTCTATGCCCACATTCTGGAGGATTCGGACGCAGTGGTAGAATGGATTTCAGGCACGGCCTGTGTCCCATACTTTGAAAAACTTGGCGAGCATAAAGCTGATTTTGTGGAAACCATCCGGAATAAAATGCGGGAAGCATTGCCGCAATGGCCTGTCTTTTATCCATTCCGTAGGACGTTGTTTTCAGCAGGGAAGCCGGTCTAAAACCTGGCATATCTGCGTGCGAACGAATGCAGACCCATGCGCAAGGAAAAATCTCACCTGATAAGAACACTATGGGCCAACAACCTCAAGGCTTCGATTACAACGAACTTATATACCGTGTCGGTACTTTCTTTCTGATGGTGGGAATTGGATTATTCGTACTCTTTATACTTTCAGAAGCCTCGCAACAGACTACGTTTAGCTACTTTTGCTGGTCGACCGTTCTCCTGACCATCGGCTTTGCTTTTCGCGCGAAATATAAACGATCCCTGCCACCGAGCGGACGATTCAGCCTCTTAAGAAGGCTTAGGCCAAAATCCAAAGAAGACAAGGGAAAGAAATAATAATGAGCAAGCTACTCAGTCTTTCTGAAGCCATCGCAATGTATGTGAACGATGGCGATACAGTGTACGCGGCAGGGTTCACGCACCTGATCCCGTTTGCAGCGGGTCATGAAATTATCCGACAGGGAAAGAAGGAGCTCATTCTCGCGCGCGCCACCCCGGACCTCATCTACGACATGATGGTGGCTGCGGGATGCGCCCGCAAAGTCATTTTTTCCTATATGGGCAATCCTGGCGTCGGCTCACTTCGCATTGTGCGGTCCGCGATCGAGCAGGGCAAACTCGAGTGGGAGGAATATTCCCACTTTGGAATGATCACGCGTCTCCAGGCGGGTGCTTCAGGCCTGCCGTTCCTTCCCATGAACCAGACTGGCGCCACCGATCTCGAAAAGGTAAACCCCAACATCAGGCGCATCCATGATCCGTACGGCGGCAAGGATGTCATCGTCGTACCTGCGCTGAATCCGGATGTGGCTATTGTGCATGTGCAGCGCGCAGATGGGAATGGCAACGCGCATCTATGGGGAATCATCGGCGAGCAAAAAGAAGCTGCGTTCGCCGCCAGAAAAGTCATACTCACCGCTGAAGAGATCGTGGACGAATCGGTCATCCGTTCCGACCCCAACCGCACCATGATCCCAGGCATTGTTGTCAGCGCGGTGTGTCATGTCCCATTTGCCTGCCATCCCTCCTATGCACAGGGCTATTACGACCGCGACAATGAGTTCTATCTTGCATGGGATAAGGTCAGTGAATCTACAGAAGCCACAAAGCAATATTTGGATGAGTGGGTATATGGTGTGAAAGATAGAAATGACTATTGGGAGAAGCTGGGTGCTGACGCTCACAAGCGGCTTGAAGTTCCATCACAGATGAGCGAGCCTATTAATTATGGACGCTATTAGAGTCCGCGAATTTTCGCGAATAAGCGCGAATTATTCTTCGAAATTTGAGGTTTTATGGCAGACCTGTTGTACAAAGATGAAGTCTATGCGATTGTCGGCGCAGAATGGATGTTTACAATGATCCTGGTCCGGGCTTCCTGGAAAACGTGTACCAGGAAGCGATGGTAATTGAGGTTAATGCAAGAAAAATCCCATCCAAACCCAGTCAGGAAATCCATATAAAGTACAAAGGAAGCGAACTAAAGAAGTTTTATATTGCTGATCTTATTTGCTACGACAAGATTGTTGTCGAACTCAAAGCCATGGATAAACTAACTCTGAGGGAAGAAGGTCAGTTAATAAATTCAGTAAATCACGAATTTGATTCTAACCTCAGCATAACCCGTCATTGCGAGGGTTCTTTGCGAAGCAATCTCATATTTTCGAGCAATTTTCCGTCTGAGGAGTAAGATTGCTTCGTCGGGAAAGGCACCCTCCTC
>JANMSY010000080.1:0-3024 GCA_031389865.1 Anaerolineales bacterium
TGGAAGGTCAAATCAAATTTGTTGAAGAGGAAGCGGTTCCTCTCCTCTGCATACCGTATTGCCTTTTCTCTTTTTCCTATCATTCCGTAGTCCATCTTAGAATCTCCTTTCAGGATTGGAATAAAAAAAGCACGCGAATAGAAGCGTGCTTTTCAGCAGGTTTTCTGTTTGATGTAGGTATCTGCTCGCATACGACATTTACCTCGATAAGATGAGTATAGCGCTCTTCAGGAGGCAAGTCAACACCAAATTAAGCTCTGTAGTTAGATCGTACGGTAATCGTAAGGTTTCGTTTAATCGGCAGGTGCCGAGTGGGCAGTCGGCTCGTCGCCATTGTATCTGACGAGCGCAGGCCAGCGGGAAATGATCCACCAGACCCCAAATATCGTCCCAATTCCGCCGCTAACAATGGCAAAAGGTACCCCGAAAAATTGGGCAATGGCACCTGCTTCGATTTCGCCGAGTTGCGGCCCGCCTGCAAAAAAGATCTGATTAATGCTTGTCATGCGTCCACGCAGGGAATCGGGAGTGTTGAGCTGCCTGATCGTATTACGAATGATGGTGCTGACCGAATCGGCTGCACCCATCAGAACCAGTGCAAGAAAAATTACAATATAGAGACGCGACAGGCCGAACAGAAGGGTTGCAGAACCAAACACGACCACGGATCCCAGCAGCAACATTCCCTGGCGTCGGATATTTCGATATTGGGAGACGACCAGTCCTACAAACACTGCCCCGATCGATTGCGCGGAAGCCAGCCAGCCATACGCGATCTCGCCCACATGAAGGATATTTTGGGCAAAATATGGCAGAAGTGTGTTGGCAGACGAAAAAAAGGTCGCGATGAAGTCGAGGACCATTGTGGAAAGGATCAGGGGCTGGCCGCGAATAAAAGTGACACCATCCTGGATATCCAGCACTGCGGCACGCAATCCCTTTTGAACAACAGTCCTGGCTTGAGGGACTCTTCCCAACAGGATCAAGGCCAGGATGACCGCCAGGAACGTACCCGCGTTAATGAAATAGACAGCCTCCTGCCCAAAATAACCGATAACCAGACCGCTCATCGCAGGGCCGATAATTGCTCCCGTGTTAAAGGCAATGGACTGCAGCGAGAACGCACTCGGTAAAACGTCGCGGGGCACCAGGTTAGGTACAAGGGACTGACGCGCGGGCAAATCAAAGGCCATCGCCGCTGCTTGAAGGGCAGTCAACGCGTAGATGTGCCAGAGCCTGATCTCACCGGAAAACGTTAGCAATCCCAAAACAATGGCAACGATCATGGCAGTGGATTGTGTAATGAATAGAATAGTCCGCCGGTTATACCGATCCGCCACCAGACCGCCTATCAGGGAAAAAGCCAGCACCGCTAAAAAACGGACGCCGCCCACAACGCTGACCGCAATTGGATCCCTGCTCAGCTGGCTGATATGCCAAAACAGGGCCCACTGCTGCATCTGTGTCCCCACCATGGAGATCATCAACCCGACCCAGATCAATACAAAACCGCGATGTTTCAACGCGGCAGGAACATGAATCATCTTCTTCTCGAATCCTTTCCGTCCAACAACAGAAAGCAGGAGGCTTGCACCTCCTGCCATCTGATTTCATCATTCCAAATTATTTACGTACCCCAGTCTCTCAGGTACAGAAAATCGTATCCGATTGTGCGGTTCGACACCTTGGCAATTGGAGGCATCATGCGTTTGAATTGATTGCGTCGAACACGTGCGATGACCGCGTTCACGAACTTGTCATCAAAGCCTTCTTCGATGCATTCCTGCGCGCTATAGCGCTGGTCCACCAATAGATAGAGGAGTTTGTCCACTTCCTCGTACGTGAAACCCAATTCGCTTTCATCTGTTTGACCTGCCCAAAGATCGGCCGAGGGAGGCTTATCCATGATCTCGCCTGGAATAGCCATTGCCCGCGACAGCTGTCGGGCCTGGGTCTTGTACAGGTCACCAATTGGATTCACGGCTGAGGCCATATCTCCCCACATGGTGCTGTACCCCAGCAGTATTTCCGTTTTGTTGCTGGTGCCGATCGGGAGCGCCTTGAACACCTCGGACTGGTCATACAGAACAATCATGCGTGCCCGGGCCATGATATTGCCCTTGCGTGTGGTCGACATGTCCGCATCGTGCTCGAGAAGTGCATCAACCATGCCTGTGATATCGATCGTTTTGGACTGCACCTTGAATTGGTCGATCATCAACTGGGCATGTTCCAGTGAATCCGGCGACGACGTTCGATATGGCAGGCGCAAAGCCATCACATTTTCAGCCCCGAGGGCTTGTACAGCAAGCGCACAGGAGAGAGCAGAGTCCAGGCCGCCCGAAAGGTTAATGATCGCTCGTGTAAAGCCCATTCGACCCAGTTCGCTTTTGATAAAGCCAGTGAGGATTTGCTGAGCCACATCGGTATTGATTGTCAGATCAACATTCATAAGGCAGGCTACACATTCTTCGAAAGGATGCGATCCAGTTCCTTTTGGATCAAATTCGTGCGTTCATCCCGTAATAAGGGAAGCCGGGCGCGCGTACGCCGCAGTTGATTTAAGTCAAGTTCCACGAGAGTCAATGCTTCTTCAAAATATGGACCCTGTGCCAGCAGTTCCCCATTCGGGTCATTGACCGTCGCACCACCCCAGAAATGTAACCCATCTTCATACCCCACCCGATTGCAATGTGCTACGAAGGAAGTAAACATGCTGGCGTAGGCCTTGATGACGCGTTCCACCCAGCGCGCGGACTCAAGTTTCTCACGGTCGTTCAGACCGCGTCCCGGCGAAGCGGATGAAAAAAGCATGATATCGGCACCGTCCAGCCAGAGCAAATAGGGAGGGGATGCGTGCCAGAATGATATTGGATTTACGTGCCGCGCCGCTGGAAGGTCGTGCATTGAGTGAAGCATTGGCGAAATTGGTGAAAGATTCGCAGCGCAAAGGCAAGCTGAAAATCACGTTTGAAGAAACTGACGGCAGCCGCCCCCTCCCGGCCCGCGGGGAGATTGGCCTGT
>JANMSY010000654.1:0-7831 GCA_031389865.1 Anaerolineales bacterium
GTTTGAATTCTGACGATAACCGGGCGGAAGGAGACTTGTCACTTTGCCCGCGGCCGCAAGGACGACAAATGTGTGTTCATCCGGTTCCTGGATGAACAGGGCGACCAGTGAACATTCCATGGCTCTTTCCAATGTATTAACGGCCAGCTGTGCCGAGACGGGCGGGTCGAGCTCCGCTTCAAGCTGCTGGCTGAGTTCATTCAATAATGTCAATTGAGTGGTGCGGTACTTTTCTGCTGCCAATTGATGCGTAAGGGAATCGATCTTCTCTAGCTGTGCACTGGCGCTGCCACCCGGTTCATGGACGAAATCTGATTGGATATGATCGCTGGCAAAAGGCTGGGATGCGCCAGTCGGCCCGGATGAAATGTATAACGCGTGGATCGTCAGGATGGTAATCGCGCCCGTGAACAGAAATCCATATTCCTTGGTAAGTGAAGTAAAGTCGAGTAGAAAAAAAACGCCAAAAGCAGTACAGATCTGGATTACAGGGAAAATCCAGTCTGTTCGCGACTCGACGGGATATTTCCTAAGGCTCACTAGGTAGAGAATGGACGAGGTGGTAAATAATGTGAGGATAAGGATGCTTCGTATTGCATCCGGAATGGATTGCAGAATGAACTCAGGGCTTGCTGGCGCAAACAGCAGCCCCTGCGCTGTGAGTGATAATATCCCGGCGGCGCTAATAAAACTCTTTCTGGACATATGGTTTAGTAGGATAGCACAAAAAAGTCTTTTTTTCTACTGTTGGTAAGGTTCGGGAGTGGCTAAAAGAATGGGCCATATTTCTTCTCACCACAGAGAACACAGAGTTCACGGAGAATGTAGAAGGTTTTCTCTGTGTTCTCCGCGTACTCCGTGGTGAAACTATTCGGCAAGCCCACACAAATATCCACTCTTTAAGGTCCCTGTGCAGCATTTTTCGTCATTGGTTGTTTACACGTCTGAGAGTATGCCCTCTGAAATCTGATATAATTTTTTTTATGGAAGGGACACCATGAAGGGGAAACGCGCCCTTATCTTTATTTAAGAAGAGCGATGATGAACACAGCATATATAACACTTGAACAAATAGACCAGGCGGCTGATGAAGTTCGGAAGCGTTCCTCCTACAAGCCGCGTGTTGCGCTGATCCTCGGTTCGGGATTGAATGGGCTGGCCGATTCCGTTGAAAAAGCAGATCTGATCCCATTCGGTGACCTGCCTCATATGCCTGTATCAACGGTATATGGACACGCGGGAAGGCTGGTGATTGGCGAACTCGAGGGACAGCTCGTTTTTGTTATGCAGGGACGCATCCATTTTTATGAAGGATATAGCATGGATCAGATCACCCTGCCAATCCGGATCATGCAGAGGCTTGATATTGAGATGCTTTTTGTTACCAATGCAGCGGGTGGCGTGAACCCCGGTTTTGCTCCAGGGGACGTCATGTCGATCACTGACCATTTGAATCTTATGGGCATGACAGGAGCCAACCCATTGTTCGGGCCGAACATTGATGAACTGGGACCACGCTTTCCTGATATGAGTCAGGCATATGACCGTGACCTGCTAGCCAGGGCGCGCAAAGCCGCCGTAGAAGAAAATATCCCACTGCGCGAAGGCGTCTACTGTGGTTTGAGTGGGCCCTCCTTTGAAGGCCCCGCCGATTTGAGATTTTTACGCAATGCGGGCGCAGATGCAGTGGGAATGTCCACTGTGCCGGAGGTCATTGTTGCCCGTCATGGCGGAATGCGTGTGCTGGGTCTTTCCGGCATTAGCAACAAAGCCAACCTGGATGGCTCAACAATGACAACACATGAAGAGGTCATTGAAGCGGGTAAGGTGATTACTCCGAAGGTTGAAAAGATCATACGCGGCATATTGCGCTCCTTATAAAGTGTCGGCAAAATGGGTTCTGTTTATCGTACTCTGGCAAGTTATGAGCCTCTGATTTACATCGCGCTCACGATCGGAGGCCTGTTTGCCTTCCGTCGCATGTGGCGTTCGTGGCGTGAATGGCGCGATTCCGTTTACGGGCTGGAACGCGAATTTGCGTTGCGGAGATTGGGACAGGCAACTGCGGTTGCTTTGTTGATCCTTGCGCTTGTATTCGCAGAGTTTTTTATTGCTACTTTCATTGCCCCGTCCCTGCCTGCCTCCGATATATTGGCGACCCCTACGCTCGATCTACTTGTCACTCCTGCAGGGACATTATCTCCGGATACGACAGCTGCATCTGTTACCCAGGCGGTCCCAAATGGAATGAGTGGCTGTATTCCTGACCAGATTATGATCACATCTCCCAAGCCTGGCGAGGAAGTGAGAGGAGTGGTGAGTATCACCGGTACTGCGGACGTGCCCAACTTTGGTTTTTATAAATATGAGGTTGCACCCATGGGCACTCAGAGTTGGGCCACGATTTCTGCAGGTCGTGACGTAAAACAAAACGCCAATCTGGGTGAATGGAATACTTCATCACTCACAAATGGTGATTATTTCCTTCGCCTCGTCATTACTGATAATGTGGGTGTGGCGCTTGAACCCTGTGTGATCGCAGTGCGCGTCTTGAATCAGTGACCGGAGAATCCATGCCTTCCTTTGAAGTCCGCCCTGCAGTTGCAAATGACCTGCCACGTTTGATGGCGCTGGATCATTCATGTTTAAGTGATTATGTCTGGCAGCTGGAGTTGCGCCGCGAGGCCGGACAAGTCTCGTCTACGTTTCGAGAAGTGCGCCTGCCGCGTTCTGTGACAGTGGCCTACCCACGGAACCCATCTTCGCTTGTAGGTGAATGGACACGCCGCGACCTGACACTGGTTGCCTTGCTGGAAGGGAATCCGGTGGGGTATGTGTGCGCGGTGGAGGAGTATACTGCAGCGATTGCCTGGCTGACAGATATTGTCGTTTCCCCTGAACGGAGGCGTCAGGGTGCTGCATCCGCGCTTTTGACGGAGGCCCAGGCCTGGGCGCTGGAGAGAGGCGTCGGTCGTCTCATCCTGGAAATGCAATCGAAAAATCAACCTTGCATTCGCCTTGCGCAGAAGTTTGGCTATGAATTCTGCGGGTATAATGACCAGTATTATTCGACGCAGGATGTGGCTTTGTTCTTCGGGAGAGCACTGAAGTAAGCTTGGAAGGATCGCATGTTTAACGGTTGGATGGCTGGTTTACTGGCGGGATTGCAGACGATCAACAATATTTTAACGGCGGGCATTGCCATTACGGCATTTTCACTCTTTCTATATGCCTTGTCGTTCAATTTGCGTGATCGGGTGGCGCGTTCATTCGCGATTATTTTGTTATGTGTGGTGGTTGTTTTTACCACCGAAGCACTTCAAAATAAAGCCATGCCTGATTGGGGGACTGAGCTGTTGTTACACCTGCAATGGATAGGTATCATTTTTTTACCCCCCTCTTATTTACATCTTTCTGACGCATTACTTGTTACAGCCGGCCGCCCCTCGCGTGGACGCCGGCGCATGGCTGTGCGTTTAATCTATGCTGTTTCTGTCGGCTTTCTGGTGCTGCTTTCAACTGGATTGCTCGTGGGTGGGTTTGTAAAAAATGGCAATCCCGCGCCGCATTTGCAGCGCACCGTCTGGACCGAAATATTTA
Organism: Anaerolineales bacterium; assembly: GCA_031389865.1. GTDB lineage: Bacteria > Chloroflexota > Anaerolineae > Anaerolineales > Villigracilaceae > Defluviilinea. The sequence continues at coordinate 3,601 of JANMSY010000654.1, forward strand.
CGGTCTACTACATTGCCATCATCACGTGGGCTGGTTACAACTTCGTCCGTGCTTTCTCGCGCATGTTGACTCGCTCCGGCAGGCGCAGGATGCTGTATTTGATGGCGGGCGCGACAGCCCCGGCACTCGGGTCATATCCCTACCTTTTGTTTGGCTCGGATGCGGCAGCTCGGTTCCCGCTGGCCTTTTGGGGCGCAGCACTCATCATTAACCTTCTCGTTGCCGGGCTGGTGATTACAATGGCTTATGCGGTCGCATTCTTCGGCGTTTCATGGCCCGACCGCGTGGTCAAGAGTCGCCTGTTCAAATGGCTGCTGCGCGGCCCCGTAACTGCCTCCCTTGCACTGGCGATGATGACGATTGTTCGCCGCGCGGGTGAATTGTTTGGCGGGGAACCGTACTCGGCTTTTGTCCCGCTGACAGTGGTTGTGACGGTTTTGCTGTTCGAGCATGCGGTCACTTTGTTTTCACCGATTTGGGAAAAGCTTTTGTTCTTCGGACGCGACCGTGCCGAGCTCCAGTTGCTGCAAAATATAGAAGAAAGATTATTAACACGCAGCGACCTGCAACAATTCCTTGAAACAGTGCTGGCGGCAGTGCGTGATCATCTACAAGCTCCGTGTGCGTTTGTCGCTGCATTGGATGGAGAGGAACTGTCCCTGAGTGTGGTAGCGGGCAACCGTGCCATTCTTGAAAATGAAAACCTGGACGAGGCCCTAAAAACGCTGCATCATAATGGTGAAGGTGGACGACATGAATTTGTCTGGGGCGATTTCTGGATTCTGCCGCTTCACCAGCGCAAGGTGAATGGAGACCGTGACGAACCACCTCTATTGTTGGGTTTGCTTGGAATCGCGCGCAAGGCAAGTCAACCCATGGACAAGGATCAGAGTGATGCCGTTTGGCTTCTTGCAGATCGTGCCGCGCTGGCGTTGGAAGACCGCCAATTGCAGCAGAGAGTCTTCCGCTCCCTGGAAGACCTGCAGCCGCAAATTGATATGCTCCAGCGTATGCGCGCCATGGGAAGATATGATTCCAGTGTGAACCTGCTGACCGAACCTTTGCCCGAAGAATCTGATCTGGCTGATTGGGTTAAGGACGCGCTAACTCATTACTGGGGCGGTCCAAAGCTGACGAATAGCCCGTTGATGAGACTGCGCATCGTTCAAATGCTCGCTGATGATTACGAAGGGAATGCCGCAAATGCATTACGGGCGCTTCTTCGTAAAGCAGTGGATCAGGTGAAGCCTAATGGTGACCGTCGCTTTACAAGTGAGTGGATACTCTATAATATATTGGAAATGAAATTTATCGAAGGACGCAAGGTGCGCGAAGTGGCGGGGCGGCTGGCAATGTCTGAAGCCGACCTCTATCGCAAGCAGCGGGTTGCTGTGGAGGCGGTCGCGCGTGCCATCCTCGACATGGAACAGAATGAAGCTATAAAATTAGGAGATGCATATGGGAATCAATAACAATGGTGCCAAACGAAAGTACGAAAATGCAATGCCGCCCACCGATGAGGGTTGGTGGGAATCTGTGCTGGCAGAGGAGCGGCTTCACGCGCCACCACATGCCCAGCCCTATGCAGCGATCAAGTCCAAACCTGTTTCCCACGGAAAAGCTGAATCAAATCACGTGGATGAACCGGTACACGCTGACTGGGCTGAGGTCAAGGAGTTATATTCCAAGGACCGGATTATCGCCATGAAAGTCACCGGGCATAACCGTGGCGGTCTGCTTGTGGAGGCCGATGGACTCTCAGGATTTATCCCGTTTTCCCACCTTATAGAACTGGCGGGGAAGGATCAGGAAGCTGACCGCGATGTGAGCCTCGAATCCTATATGGGTAAAACGCTGAATGTAAAAGTCATCGAGTGTGTCCCCGAAGATGGACGCGTGGTCTTCTCGGAACGCGCGGCTCTCGCAGAACCCGGCATCCGCTCCAAGCTCTTTAACAGCCTGGAACCAGGATCGCCTGTAAGAGGCACAGTCACCAATATTACCGATTTTGGTGTGTTTGTTGACCTGGGGGGCGTGGAAGGGCTGATCCACATCTCGGAACTTTCCTGGGGACGTGTGTCCCATCCCAATCAAATTGTCTCTCTTGGGCAGGAGATCGAAGTTCAAGTGCTGGAAATTTCAGCTGAACGTTGTAGAGTTGCGCTTAGCCTTAAGCGCATGACTGAAAACCCGTGGCAGCGCGCGCTGACCGATTTCCCTGTCAACATGACCCTGCCTGCGGTTGTGACCAGTGTACTGTCTTATGGTGCATTCGCGCGCATCGAAGCCGGTGTGGAAGGCTTGATTCATGCCTCTGAAATGCCGCTTCAAGATAATCAGACCCCTCGTGACATTGTCAAAGAAGGACTACAAATACAGGTACGTGTGTTGCATGTGGACCCCTCACACCAACGAATGGGATTGAGTATGCAGCTAAGTCACTAATGCCTAATCGTCCTGAGCCACAACGCGCACACAACTCTGAAGCGCGAGGCGACTGGCTTGACCGTCTCGCGCTTCTTAACCAGCACTTCGGCCGCTTCGTCCGCGAAGCCTTGGGTGTCCTGTTAATCGCGGTCGCGCTCATGTCCTTTCTTGCACTAGGCGGGTTTACGCAGGGAACCCTGCTCACACCCTGGGCAGCAGTGCTCTCGCTCTGGTTTGGATGGGGCGCATATGTGGTTGTCCTTGCAATTGGATATGGTGGATTTGCCGTGCTGCGTCAGGAAGGACTTGCCATTGGCTGGGGGCGACTCTTTGCCCTGGAACTCGCCGCCTTTCTGACCCTTGCACTGTTCGCCGCCATGAGAGGAAATTCTCTTCTGCGGGCCGAATCTGGCATGGACGGTGGGCGGATCGGCTGGGGATTGGTCACGTTGTTTTGGCGGATCGGTGAAACATCGGGCACGCTGGTGTTGTTTTTGCTGTGGCTGCTGGCACTGGTGACAGGTCTTGGATTATGGGCTGTACTCGAACGTTCGCTGTTGAAACTGGCAGGAGAGAATTTGCCTGTCGAAATCGATGCCGCCCCTGATGTCCAGCACGAAACGCCGCCTGAGAAAACGGAATCAGAGCGTCCGTCACGCAGGAAGAACGGCAATTCACTGCCTGCAGAATTCCGGAAATCCCTGCGCGCAGCGGATCAGCAGGATAAAAAACCAGTCTCGCCGCGTGAGCGTGATGAGCGCCTGCCTTCGCTCAACATTTTGCTTGCAGACCAAAACGCGCGTCCCGATGAACGCACCATCAATCAAACAGCAGGCATGATCGAAAAAACTCTGGCAGAGTTTGGCATTGTGTCAACGGTGATTGGTTTTCGGATCGGGCCGACCGTAACACAGTTCGCAGTGCAACCCGGCTTCATGAGACGGGCTGGATCAATGGAAGAAGATGCACAGCAGATGAAAGTGCGTGTTGCGCAGATCGCATCCCTGCAAAAGGATTTGACTCTTGCTCTTTCTGCTGAACGGCTACGGATCGAGGCGCCTGTACCCGGTAAACCGTATGTTGGAATCGAGGTGCCGAATACGCATACATCTGTCGTGCGTATGCGAGCCATCCTGGAAACAGACGTGTTTCACAAGATCGGTAAGCCCCTGGCAATGGCATTGGGACGTGATGTTTCGGGGCAGCCCCTGGTTGCAGACCTTGCGCGCATGCCGCATCTGTTGATCGCCGGCGCAACCGGTTCAGGAAAGTCGGTTTGTATCACATCCATCGCGGCCTGCCTGGCAATGAATAATCCTCCCGAAGATCTGCGCATGGTGATGATCGACTCGAAAATGGTCGAGTTGATACGGTTCAACGGCTTGCCACACCTCTACGGAAAAGTGGAGACCAACATCGAACGTATCCTGGGTGTCTTGCGCTGGGTTGTGGTCGAAATGGAACATCGTTATCGTCTGCTCGAAGGTGCCCATACCCGCGATCTGGAAGCATACAACCGCCGCCTCTCACGCAAGAAAGATGGCGCGCCGCTTCCACGCATCGTAGTGCTGATCGATGAATTGGCTGACCTGATGATGTCTGCCCCCGACCAGACCGAACATAACCTCGTTCGTCTGGCGCAGATGGCGCGTGCAACAGGCATCCATTTGATCGTCGCCACACAACGTCCGTCCACAGATGTAGTGACAGGGTTGATCAAAGCGAACTTTCCGGCCCGGCTTGCATTTGCGGTTGCATCTGGTGTGGATAGCCGTGTCATTTTGGATACCACCGGTGCAGACAG